>NZ_FNQE01000025.1 GCF_900107485.1 Proteiniborus ethanoligenes | reverse complement strand
AAATACTTTAGGTCATATTACACTTTTATCCTTGGCTCTTGCGGCTATTGCTGATAATCAAAAGGATAAAATTAGGTCCTTAACTAAGTTTAAAAAAGCTTCATAGTAATTTCAGAGCCTACTCTTTTGGTTTTTAGAATTCAGAAATACCAACCTTAGCTTTGCTATGCACTTTTTGTTTTATTTTCTTTTAAAATTTCCATTTTCAAGACAAAACCTATTATTTTATGTCTGTTCCAGATGAGTATATATTTGATATTTAATTTTAAAGTTTCTCTAGTCAAATTTTATTAATTATGCTCATCTCTAGCTTAAATATTGTTTATCTTTCCTGATCCCTAGTTCGTTTTTTATGCCAACCTTCAAGTAATTTAATAATCGTTTCTTCCATTTGTTTTGGTGTATATGACTTTGGAAAATACCTCTTTAACTTATCTCCTGTAAGGGTTACCTTGTCTAAGTCTCCCTTCTTTTCCTCACTCATTATGGCACTCATAACTTCAAGGCTTAACTTCCCCTCATTACTAAATTTCTTTAATCTCTGTGCCTGTGAAAGTGAAGGTGTTGCCTGTTCCATGTCTATAGCTTCAAGTAAATCAGCCTGTTCCTCATCTTTAAGGAAGGATAGTTCCACAGCAGGATTAAAAGCTATTTTCTTTTCATCTACCATCGAAAGTATTTCTGGTATAAGGTATGTAAGACGGATATAACGCTGTACTTGATTACGACTTTCTCCCACTTGTTCTGCTAATAACTGGTCAGAACGTTTTTGTGTCCCAACTTGGGACGCATTTTCTTTTGATGGTCTACCCACCTGCCTTTTCATTGCTGATAACTTCATTTTATATGCAAAGGCTCTTTCACTTGGAAGTACATTTTCCCTTTGCAAGTTACTGTCAACCATGATAATAATGGCGGCATCATCGTCAAGGTTACGAACTATGACAGGCATTGTTTCTAGTTCTGCAAGTTCACAGGCTCTTTTCCTACGGTGTCCTGCCACAAGTTCATAGCCACCCTCATCACGGGGTCTTGCAATGGCAGGAACTAAAACCCCATATTGTTTAACACTTTCTGCCGTGTCAAACATGGCTTCATTGTCAATTACCTTAAATGGGTGGTCTTTAAAGGGATGTAATTCTGTTAAAGGGATTTCAATTATCTTTTCTCTTGTTTCATCAGCCCTACTTTCCTCTGTGGAAAACAAATCATCTACTGATGCCAGCTTTATGTTTTTGGCGGAGCTTTTCAATTTTCAACACCTCCTTGGTTAAATTCCCATACCCTTCTGCAACTTTCCCTTTTGGGTCATGGGCAAAAATACTTTTCCCCTCTGCACTTATTTCAGCAGCCTTTACTGAGCGGGGTATATCTGCTTTAAATACTTTAATACTGCCTTCATAAGTTTCCCTTACTAGGGTGCTAATGTCCTTTGCAAAATTAGTACGCCCATCTACCATAGTCAGTAAAATACCATCAATTTTTAGTTTAGGATTTATCTGTCTGCGTACCTTCCCAATGGTCTGTAAAAGCTGTTCTAATCCCTTTGCAGGTAGATAGTCAGCTTGTACAGGGATAATTACACTATCCGATGCAGCAAGGGCATTAATGGTTAACATACCTAAAGAGGGCATACAATCTAAAAGTATAAAATTATAGTCTTTCTTTACCGTATCAAGGTATTGTTTAAGTATGGTTTCCCTACTCATAGCATTAACAAGGGATACTTCCATACCAGATAATTCAATGTTGGCTGGAAGTAAGTCCGCTCCCTCATGATGTTGTAAAATCCCCTCTCTAGGCTCAATAGGTGTATCTGTAATAACCTTTCCCATTACTGTTGCAATGGTTGTTGGAAGCTTATCCGGCTGTGGGAATCCTAAACTAATGGATAAACTACCTTGTGGATCTGCATCTACAAGCAAAACCTTTTTCCCTTCCATAGCCAGTCCTATACCTAAGTTGGCACAGGTGGTTGTTTTACCTACACCACCTTTTTGATTCGTAATGGCAATTATTTTTGCATTCAAATTTCTTCCTCCTTTCAATTTTGGGTACAAAAAAAGAGCTAGTTACATAAACTAACTCCTTGTAAAAATGTTACTATTTAATTTTATCTATATAAAAAAGTTGCCTGCTCTCTAAATAAGAACAAACAACTTTTTGTTTTCGTATTCAATTATAATTAATGGATAAGCTTAAAATACTTAAAGGCATCTTTAATTGCTTCTACTTTCTCAGGTGTTGGATGCTTTCGTTCATGCTTTAATTCTTCTACAGCATTTGGGGCATCATACATCGGAAATCCTAAATCTCTTTTTACTTCTGCAATATAAGCTGTATGCACTTTGAAGTTATATTTGTTTTCTATATACTCTTGTATCATTTTATAGGTTACTCTTTCACTAGGTCTATAATCTTCAGCTTTTTGAGCTATTTTATCCACTGGAATTTTTCCATCACCCTCACCAAACTCAATGTTTACGTGAATATGACTATCTGCATTTTTGTGGGACAAAGATACAACCGTCTCCACGTGCCTTGAGGATACAATAATGATGTCGTAGGGAGATAGTACCCCCTTGGCGGAAGAATACATTTATGATTTTTCATAACTTTAGAATCCAACTTTAGTTTTATCAAAGTAAAAATAAAGCCTATTACCTGTATGATAATACAAGTAATAGGTTTATTATATCTATTATGATTCAAACTTCTATATCTAAATCATGCTTCCCTATCAGTAATCTATTCTATTCTTTTCTAAAGCTAAGTTATACTAACTAGCTGTATTATCTATTACTCACACACATTAATAATAATCTTTCCTATATTATGACTACCTTCCATATGCAAATGCGCCTTTCCAATATCCTCTAAAGAAAACTTAGTATCAATAATAGGTTTTATTTTTTTATTTTCAAAGTATGGTATTATGTTTTCAGAAAACTCTTTCGTTAAAAGCGCTTTATATTCATTACTTCTTGGAGTTAATAAAGTTCCTGTAAATTGAATACACTTTGACATAATTGATAATAAATTTACTTTTTCCACCTCTGCTCCACCTAGTATACCAATAAGAACCCATCTTCCTTCTTTTTTAATACTAGCTAAGTTTTTATTCCAATAATCAGCTCCAACAAAATCTAAAATTAAATCTACACCTTCACCATTTGTTGCTTTTAAAACTTCTTCATCAAATGACTGCTCTTTATAGTTTATAAGAACATCTGCTCCAAGTTCCCTACAAAAATCTAGTTTCCTTTTAGAACCAGCAGTAACAATAACTTTTGCATCACTAATATGTTTTGCCAATTGAATTGCTGCTGTTCCAACACCACTTGCACCTGCATGAATTAAAACGGTTTCATTTTTTTTAAGTTTACCAAGCCAAAATAATGTTTGATAAGCAGTTAAGAACACTTCCGGAATCGCGGCTGCTTCATCAAATGATAAAGAATCAGGAACTTTTATAGCTCTATCTGATGGCATTACAGCGAATTCAGCATAACCTCCACCATTAACTAATCTCATTACTCTATCTCCTATAGAAAAAGAGCTTTTACCACTTATTTCAGTAACTACCCCTGAAATCTCCACCCCTAAAATAGGATTTTCAAGATAACCTACTTTTCCCTCTCTTGTTATAATATCTGTACGATTAACTGCTGCACAATGTACTTTTATAAGTAATTCTCCTTCTTTTAATTTAGGTATATTCATATCAACAACCTCAAGTTGCTCATAACCTCCTGGTTTTTTTACAATCACGCTTTTCATAAATAACACTCCTTTATTACTATCTTTCCCACTTTAATCTAAATTACTTAAGAAATAAAATTTAATATAATACATTTTGTACACTGTATACCCATAATTTAATATTGTAAATACATTTATATTAGTACTAGTATATAAATAGGACAATCCAAAGTCTCTTTTCACTTTTGCAATATAATCCGTATATACTTTAAATCCATATTTACTTTCTATTATACTCTTATATCATTTTATAGGTAACTCTTTCGCTTGGTTTGCAATCTCCGGCTTTCTGAACTATTTAATCCACCCGAATCTTTCCGTCACCCTCACCAAATTCAACATTTACGTTAATATGTGTGGCTACATTTCTTTATAACCACTTATATTCAAATTAAATACACCCAAGTTATGGGTGTATCTAAAGTAAATTCTCATATTTTTGTTTTCCATACAGAACTCGCATGATAATAACTTGATCCTTTTCTTCCTCAATTAAATAAAACACAATATAATTATCAACTATTAATTTTCTATAACCCTTATTTCTTAGGTATTCATCAGCCACATGATTGCATGAAAAAGGAAATTCTTTTAGTCTCATAATTTCTTTTTCTATTCTTTCTAGAATATTAGTAGCTGCAGACGTAGCAAATAGTTCTTCTGATATATATCTATAAATATTATCTAGATCATCTGCGGCTTTTGGGGTCATCTTAATAGTATAATTATTTGCCATACCTATCTTTTAAACTTTCAAATACTGCTTCAGCATCTAAAAGCTTTTCTCCATTTTTTATTTGATTCTCTGCCTCTGCTAACTTTTCATATAAATCTGCTTTTGCTAATTTATCTTTATAAGTTTCCATACTCATAACAACTAGGTGTCCATAACCATTTTTTGTAATATAGATAGGTTCTTTACTTTCTTCACAAAGTTTTGATATTTCAGTTGTATCCCTTAAATCCTTAATTGGCCTTATTTCTATCATAATATCGTCTCCTTATTAATATTATGACTTTATTATAGCATAATTATGTTTGGATATCTATTTGTTTTACAAATTCCTAATAAATTATTCTCCATATACTCATATCTACCTATGCAACCTTTATATCTATATTATATTTATTATTATAAATTCTTAGAGAAAAAAGGATTTTTTAATAGAAGCTAGTTTTGATTATAAAAAGCAAGATTTTATATTAGAACAGCTCCTTTACTAATTTACAAACACTCTCAACGTGTACCCCCTGCGGGAACATATCAACTGGTTGTACCTCTAGCACCTTAAATCCGTTCTGGCTTAAATACTTTAAATCCCTAGCTAAAGTTGAGGGATTGCAGGATACATAGACTACTTTTTCTGGTTGCATTTTTATAATAGTATCTAACACAGATGTATCACAGCCCTTTCTAGGAGGGTCTACCACAACCACATCTGCTTTTATGCCTTTAGAGTATAGCTCTGGAAACACCTCTTCTGCATTTCCACAATGGAACTCTACATTATTTATTCCATTTATCCTTGCATTTTCTTTTGCATCTACAATTGCTTCTTTTACTGACTCTATACCGTAAACCTTTTTAGATTTTTGTGCTAGCAGTAGTGAAATAGTACCTATGCCACAATATATATCAAATACTATTTCATCACCCTTTAACCCTGCATATTCTAATGCCTTTTTATAGAGCACCTCTGTTTGTACAGGATTTACCTGAAAAAATGATTCTCCTGATATTTTAAATTTTAAATCCCCTATGTAATCAATAATATGGTCTTCTCCGTATATAACTCTTGTCTTTATTCCCATTACTATATTTGTTTTTTTATTATTAATGTTATGGATTAAGCTTTTAAGCTCTGGTATTGCTCTTTTTAGTCTGTCTAAAAGCTGGTTTTTATTAGGTAAGTGCTCTTTATTTGTAACTATAATAACCATTGTATCCTTAGTTTCAAATGAGGTTTTAACAATAATGTGCCTTATGTGACCTTGGCCTGTTTTAGCATCATATGGCTCAATATTAAATTCTTTCATATACTTTCTTACTGCTTCTATTGCTTTATCAGCTATTTCATGCTGTATAATACAAGTATTTGTATTTGCAATAACATGGCTTCCTTTCTTATAAAAGCCAATTACAGTCTCTCCTTTTTCTCTTCCTACTGGAATCTGTACTTTATTTCTATACCTATATGGTTCCTTCATTCCGATAGTATCATGAATAATAACATCATCTAGTCCACCTATTTTCACTAGGTCATTTTTAACTTTATTTGTCTTAATCTGGAGCTGAGTACCATAATCAAGCTCTTGGAGCTGACATCCTCCACATATATTTGAAATCTTACACATTGGTTCTACTCTGTGCTTTGAGGGCTCATCTATAGCCATGGTTTTCCCAATAGCATAGTTCTTTTTTGTCTCAATTATCTTTACAGATACCTCATCACCTATTATGCCTCCTTGAGTAAAAACAGTGTATCCCCAAGGCTTTAATATCCCCTTTCCATCATGACTAATATCTATTATTTTACCTTTTACAATGTCTTCTTTTTTTATCGAAATATCCATATTATCTCTCCCTAAATGTACTTGTAATCTTAATTCTAACATTATTATATATATATTATTTGAGTTTATTATATTTTTCAACTTTTTCACGAGTTTTATATGTTTATTTTTTCCTGTTTTTGATATAGAATAGTATTGTAAACATCTGACAAGTTTGAGAGGAGATGAGCATATGTTTAAGTCTTTATATAATCTACTGATAATATTAACCGTATGTATTGTTGCAATGGGCATTTCAGTGCTTTATAGTCCTATCCTAGATGAAAGTAGTATTGTTCATAGTAGCAATAATGAACAGATAACCTTATTAGCTTCAAGTGATTATGGTGAATCCTTGTTAAATCCTAATGATATTTATATAAAATATAAATCAGATGAAAGCTTTGTTTTAGATTTCAATGAAGAATACCAATTCTCGTTAAAAATATTTAAAAATGAAGCTCTATATAAAGTACATAATATATATAATCATGGTTCTACACAGGTAGAGTTCACTAAGGATACTCCTTATAGCGTGAACATCAATCTCTCTCAAGAAGAGCTAGAGCTACCTAATGGAGAATACAAAATTGAAATAATGCCTAATATTAATAATAACTTATACAACATAAACCCTTTAATTTTTAACATAAAATATTTAAGTAATGTTCCTTATTTTCCTGCTGTTAGTAATATCCCTGATGGTAAAACGGCTCTAAATCTTTACTTTATGGATAATCAAAATCTTGTTAAGCAATTAATAGGTATTACACGCTTCATTAATTATACTCAAAAGCCTTTGACCTCAATAATAGATGAGCTTAAAAAAGGACCTTCCTTAGAATTGGGTCTAAATATGAACCCAATAGTGGGAAGCTATAACTATGTTTCATTGAAGGGTACTACTTTATATGTAGATTTGCCATCAAATGAAGGCTTATATACTAATGGTGGTGAGAGAAGCGAAGCCTCAATGAATTCACTTATAAAGTCCTATGCAAATTATCCCGGTGTTGAAAATGTAAGATTTTTAGTTGATTATAACAGAGCTAGTACCTTTTTTAATGATAAGGATATTACTAAATCTTTTACAATAAATAGTGAAAATAAAGCCTTTTTAGCATATGCTTCACCAAACAGATATTTCTTAATAGAATGTGATGTAGATAACATAGCTGAAGACATGACAATTGAAAAAAAGATTAGCTCAATATTCCAGTCCTTACAAAACAGTAGCTATGAATATTTATCTTCCACTATTCCTTCAGAAATTAAGCTTTTAAACTCAAGATTGGAAAATAATGTTTTGATATTAAACTTTGATGATAGCTTTTTAAGTGCATATGAGGATGATAACAATTTAAATAGAATGATGCTTGACTCTATATTGTTTTCCTTTACAAGCTTAAAAGAGGTAGATAAAGTAAAAATCCTAATCAATGGAGAAGTTATAAATAATTTTGCAAGCCTTGATTTATCTTATGAAATGCCAAGACCCCTATTCTTGAATCCAGAAAACTAAATTTAAATGAAAACAGCAGGCTTATAGTTCAATCGAGCCTGCTGTTTTAAATTACTTTTATATCCTAACTATTCTCCTGCTATTTTTTTTTGAAATTCTTCCTGTGCTCTTTCTCTTAAATCTGGAGATGTCAAATAATCAAATGCAGTAAGTGCCATAGCTTTAGCACCTATAATCATGCCTTCAAATCCTGTTTCAGAGTTGCTGGCTTCTTTAAATTCCTCTGTATGCCCTACAAGGTTTTCGTTACCAATTTTAATATATGGAGCAATTGTAGGGCATACATAGCTAACATTTCCTGCATCCCATGCATAATTTGCTTCTTCCCTTTCTATATAATCTACGCCTAAGTTTTCCAAGGCCTCTCTAAAGGATAATGATAATTCATGGTTAGGAATTAAATCTTCATATATCTTTTTATCCATTATTATTTCATATTTACAATCTGTAACTAAAGCTGCTGCCTTTATACAGTTCTCTACCTTATCCATTACCGCTGACAATACATTTCTTTTATCAGCTCTAATACTAAGCTTTAAAAGACATTTATCTGGAATAGTATTTGCTGTAATTCCACCTTCTGAAATAATTGGATTAACAATTACCCTTGGGAGAAAGTGTTGACGTATAGCATTTATGTTGTTTATAGTTAACAAGCCTGCAGTTAATGCATTAATCCCTTCATGAGGAGATCCGCCAGCATGTGCTGCCCTCCCAGTAAATACAACTTCTATTGATGCAGCTGCAACCAACAAACGTTCTACTATTGTTCTTCCTTCTGCGTGGCATATCATTGCCGCATCTATGTTATCAAAAACTCCCTCTTCAATAAGTACTGCTTTTCCTCCTGCATTAGGTACGGTACCTTCTTCTGCTGGCGTTCCTATAACAACCACACTACCGTCTAACTCTTCTATTACCTTTGATATTCCCAATGCCGCTCCAATGGCCGATACTGAAAATAAGTTATGTCCACATGCATGACCTATTCCAGGTAAAGCGTCATATTCTGACATTATGGCAACTCTTGGTCCTTTTCCTTTACCATTTTTAACAGCAACAAATGCCGTAGCTACATTGCCTACTTCTCTTTGTATCTGAAATCCTGCTTTCTCTAGCACATTAACAAGGATTTCCTTTGCCTTATGCTCTTGGTATCCTATTTCAGGATTGTTCCATATATATTTAGTTGTTTTTATTAATTCTTCACGATTATTTTCAATTTCTCTAATTATTTCTTCTTTTAATCTCTCTTTTTCTCTTAATTCCATGATAAACCTCCTATTATTGTACTATAAGTTCATAAATGCTCCTGGCCCTAATGGTATATTTAATAATGACCATAACACTAACAACAATGTCCAAGCTGCAAGATAAACTAACGCATATGGAATCATTGTAGAAATTACTGTACCTAAGCCTGATCTTTTATCAAAGCGTTGAGCACAAATTATTATGAATGGTAAGAAAGGCTCAAGTGGTGATATACAGTTTGTTACTGAGTCAGCAATACGATATGCTGCTTGTGTATAAGCCGGTGAAAATCCCACCTGCATAAACATTGGAACAAATATAGGTGCAAGTAATGCCCATTTAGCTGATGAACTGCCTATTAAAAAGTTAATCAGTGAAACAAAAATAATAAATACAATAGCTAATGGAATTCCGACAAAACCACTTGATTTAAGGAATCCTGCTCCATTTACAGCTAATAATAGCCCTAAATTAGTGTAAGCAAAAAATTCTACAAATTGAGCTGCAAAGAAGCATAATACAATAAATCCAGCAAAGGATTTCATAGCATCAGTCATGTATTTTACAACATCATTAGAATTTCTTATTGATTTTGCACCAATCCCATATGCTAAAGCAGCAAGTATAAACCAAACGAGAAGAATAGGTATCATAGATGATATAAATGGAGAAGGAACGATAGTTCCAGTAACAGGCTCTCTGAGTAAACCATTTCTAGGAATAACCAATAAGGCTATTAAGATAAAATATAATAAGGAAATTATCCCAGCGTTTTTCAATCCTTTTCTCTCATCTGCTGTAATAAGCATTAATCCTTCTTCATCTGCATAATCTGCATCACCTGCATATTGAGCATCATATGCTCCAAGTCTAGGCTCAACTATTCTTTCAGTTACAAATACACCTACTAATGATAGCACTATTGTAGATGCAATCATAAAATACCAGTTAACTGCTGGATGAACTAAAATCTCAGGGTTTATTATTTGAGCAGCTTTTTCTGTTATTCCTGCAGATAGAATATCTGTGGGAGTGATTAAAAGATTTGCACTTAGTCCTGCAGCAACACCAGAAAATCCAGCAGCTATACCTGCTATAGGATGTCTTTTTAAAGTTTTAAAGATTAGCCCACCAAGGGGAGGAATAACTACAAAAGTAGCACTGCCAGCAATATTACCCATAATACCAGCAAATACGATTATGAAGGTTACTAAGGTCTTAGGTGCCCCTACGATTACTTTTCTAAGTAATGTTCTTAATAAACCTGCTTCTTCTGCTAATCCCAAGCCTATCATCATGACTAAAACCATTCCCAGCGGAGGGAATTTAGTAAAGTTTTTTACAACATTATCCAATATCCAGATTATACCTTCTCTTGAAATAAGACTTTTAACGACCTCCTCATTGCCGGTTCCAGGATGAATCATCTTTGTTCCAGCAGCTAGGGCCGAAATTATTACAACGATTAGTGCCATTATCATAAAAATATAAATAGGGTGTGGCAATCTGTTTCCTAGTCTTTCTAGTGAATTTAATACTCCTTTTTTTTCGTTATTATTATCAGGCATTTTGTTCCCTCCTCTTTATATTTGTTAATATTATATAATAAATAATTGCATTTAAACTGTAATTATAATTATTATTGGTAATATTATTAAAAATATTAACATACTTAGTTTTCTTTTTATATTTGGAAGTAACAAAATTAAATTATCATTAAATAGTAAGCAGTACTTTCTTGTTCGTTATAAAAAGCACAAGCATAAGCTAAACTGCTTATGCTTTTTTAAAACTTTATTATTCATTTGTCAATTCTCTTACTTCACCTACTAAAGTCCTAAGCTTTTCTGTAATTAATTCCAAGTCTTTTGGTTCTGGCCTTCCTTTAAACTCTACAGGTTCTAGGAAGTCCCAGTTCATGCAGTATTTACTTATAATTTCATCTAATTCTTTCTGCGCCCCACCTGACCAACCATAGGAGCCGAATCTAAATGCTTTTCTGTTTTGCACCTTTTTCTTTCCTAGCTCTTCTAATACTGCTGCTAGTGGTGGAAACATTTTATATTCATAGGTTGGCATAGCAAGAATTATTCCTGTTGAGGTCCAAGCAGATGCTAAAATTGTTCCCCAAGATGTTTCTGGTACTCTATGGACATGAACTTTTATTTTTTCCTTTTCTAATACATCAATAGCATGTTGAACTGCTTTTTCTGTCATACCATACATAGAGCCCCAGATAATAGTTATTTCTTCTTGTGCAGGTCCTTTTTGATATGATGCATACCTAGAGTAATCTTCTATGATTTTATTAGGGTTTTTCCTCCATACAATTCCGTGACCAGGTGCAACAATTTTAATAGGCAAATCAGAACACTTTTGGATAGCTTTTTTAACAGGCATAGAAAAGGCTGCTACAATATTTGAATAATATCTTACCGCCTCCTTTTCATAAAAATCTATTTCCTCTTTGCTGAGCATATCATCGTAGTTAGAGCTTGTAGCTCTTCCAAAGGATCCAAAGGCATCGCAGGAAAATAAAGTTCCTGTTAATGTATCGAAGGTAGCTATTGTATCTGGCCAATGTACATTAGGTATTTCTACAAATTTCAAAATATGGCCTTTCCCTAAATCTAATGTATCCTTATCTGTAACATGTATTATATTTTCCGTATGTCCATAAAAGGCTTCTAATAATTCTGCTGATTTTTTACTGCATACAACTTTAAAATTAGAGTTTATCTTTTTAAAATCTTCAATCCATCCTGAATGGTCAGGCTCCATATGGTTTATTATAAGATACTCTATAGATTCAGGTGCAATATTTAGCTTATCTAATAATGCAAATAAGCTTTCAGGCACTCCATCCCATCCACAGACACCATCTACGATTGCAGTTTTTTCCCCTTTAATTATATAAGAATTTAATGAAACTCCATTTGGGATTTCCCATAGACCTTCAAACAATATATCTTCTACATTTACCGAAAGCTGATAAATGTCATTAGTTACATTTGTAACATTCATGATTTTCCCTCCAAATCTAGTCAGTTAATATATTTCTCAAGCACTTATGTAAAAAAATATGTCTTATTTTCTTTTACCCTAATTTTTGTTAATTAATCAGGTATGAATCCTCTCAAAGGCAGTATACTAATAGTTTTCTTTTCAAAAAAATTGGTGCATCCAATGGATGCACCAAACAATAGAACCAGTATACCCTTATTATTTCACTTAATACTATGAATTATTGACTATACTAGTCCAATTTATACATAATTATCCTAAATTATATGCTACTTTTTTAAGCATCCTTCTTATAGGCAAATCATAAGGACATCTTGTTTCGCATATTCCACATTCTATACAGTCTACTGCTTTATTTTCCATAGACAAATATCTTTCCTTTGCCCAATCCTTTAAGTTATATCTTGTATAATACCCTTCCATTAGAAATTGAACAGGAATGTCTATTCTTTGTGGACATGGAGCACAGTATCCACATCTTCTGCAGAATTCTGATCCTAACTCCTTAGCTTCTGATAAAATAATAGCCCTTTCTTCATCATTAAGGCTTCTATATTCTATTCCTAGCTTACTATTGGTTATAATTTGCTCAACGCTATCCATTCCTGGTATTGCAACCGAAATATTATTATTTTCTAAAACAAATCTTAATGAAAGCTCTTTATTAATAATAGCTCCTCCGGCTAATGGCTTCATAACTATTACACCAAGTCCTAGCTCCTTTGCTCTTTTAAACAACTCCTCTGCTTGTCTTTCTACAGGATTATATGGAAATTGAATTGTAGAAAAATGTCCTGACTCTGCTCCCTTTTCTATAATATTTAAATCATGGCTAGTTATACCAATGTGTTTGATGCTTCCTTTTTCTTTTGCTTCTAAAAGTGCTTTTAAAGCTCCATCTTCACTCAAAATCTTGCTATACTCTTCTTCTGTTCTTACATTATGTACTTGATAAAGCTCAATATAATCAGTCTTTAAATTATTTAGACTTATTTGTATATCTCTTTTCATACTTTCGTAATCCCTAGACATAGATTTAGTTGCTAATATAAATTTATCCCTTCCTATCTTCTTAAGTCCATGTCCGATAAGCTCTTCGCTTGTTGTATAGCCTCTGGCTGTATCGATAAAGTTTATTCCTTGCTTATAAAGCTCTTCTATTAAAATTACTGCAGATTCTTTATCTAATCTTTGTATAGGTATGCCTCCAAAACCAATTATAGATATTTCTAAGCCTGTCCTTCCTAGTAACCTTTTTATCAACCTTTTCACCTCTTTTTAGATAATAATTGTTTTTAAATTTACTACTTATTTTTCAATACTTCCTTCCAGTGCCTCCCAAACTTCTGGTAGCTTTTTTCTTAGATTTGCTGGCTTAAGCTCTTTTGTTACAAAGGCATGTATAGTATAGCCTTTTGCTAATAATTCATTATCTTCTTTCCTTATTACCTCATACTCAAATGTTACCCTTACTCCTTTTAATGTAGAAAGCTTTGTTCTAATTATAACTTCATCATCATATTTTGCAGATTGAACATATTTGCAGCCTACATCTATGACAGGAAGCAATATATCTTTTTCCTCTAACTCTTTATAATCCATAGAAAGCTGTCTAAAAAATTCTGTTCTTCCTATTTCAAACCATATAAAGTAATTTGCGTGGTATATTATTCCCATTTGGTCAGTTTCAGCATATCTAGCTCTAATAATTGTTTCATTTGTCATAATATCTCTCCTTCTTTTATACGTCAGCTATATATAATTATAGCAATTTAAGAAAATAAATAAAAGGCAATATTACTCTGCAGTATTTAGCTTTATATACCTAGCTCCCTATTTATTATAAATAAATCCTTTGCTAAAGCTTAGATGGCAAGTGTTGTTTGCATCTTTTAGCTTAGCAAAGGATTTTAAAATATTTATATTCTATTATTGTAGATATATTTATTATAGGACAGTAGTCTCTCCTCTATATACAAGTCCTCTAATGCTATCTATAGTAACTAATTCTCCATCTTTAAGTATTGTAGTAGCATCAGCTGCACCTACTATTACTGGCTTACCAATATTCAATCCTACAATCGCAGCATGAGATGTAAGCCCACCATGCTCTGTTATTATAGCAGCCGCTTTTTCCATATATGCTACCATATCTCTATCTGTATCTACTGCCACAAGTATATCTCCAGCTTTAAACTTGCTTTCTAGGTCATTTATATTATTCACTATACAAATTTTACCCTTTGCAGAAGTGTTTCCTATTCCAGTACCTTTAATCAAGATTTCTCCCACTATATGCACCTTAATTAGGTTTGTACTTCCAGCTACTCCTACTGGTATTCCTGCAGTAATTACAATTAAATCTCCTTGTTTTATATAACCTTTTTTAATAGCACTTTCTACAGATGAATCTATTACCTCATCAGTTGAATCAACGCTACTAGATAATATTGCATATACGCCCCATACTAGCATAAGCTTTCTCATAACATCCTTTTTAGGGGTTACTGCAACAATTGGAGCAGCAGGTCTAAATTTAGAAACTGCCTTTGCCGTATAGCCAGATGATGTAGCTGTTACTATTGCTGCAGCGCCTAAATCCTGAGCTGTAGAGCAAGTAGCATGACTAATTGCATTAGTTACAGTAATATCTCTTCCAATTGATTTGTTGCGAATCATCTCTTTGTAATCAAGTGAATGCTCTGTTCTAAGAGCAATATTGGCCATCGTCTTAACAGCCTCTAATGGGTATTTCCCAGCAGCTGTTTCTCCTGAAAGCATAATGGCATCTGTACCATCTAATATTGCATTTGCAACATCTGTAACCTCTGCTCTTGTAGGTCTTGGATTTCTCATCATTGAATCTAGCATCTGGGTAGCAGTGATTACGGGCTTACCTTCTTCATTACATTTTTTAATAATTGATTTTTGAACAAGTGGTATCTCTTCAGTTGGTATCTCTACTCCAAGGTCTCCCCTAGCTACCATTATTCCATCTGAAACCTGTATTATCTCGTCTATATTATCTACGCCTTCTTGGTTTTCTATTTTAGATATTATCTGAATATTATTAGCTGCGTGTTCTTCCAATACTCTTCTTATTTCAATAACGTCTGAAGCCTTTCTAATAAAAGAAGCAGCTATAAAATCAATTTCATTTTTAATGCCAAATATTATATCATCTATATCTTTTTTCGTTACTGCTGGCAAGTTTATCTTAATCCCAGGTACATTTACACCCTTATGATTTTTAATAGGTCCTGGGTTAATAACCTTGCACCTTATATCAGAATTATTAATTACATCTATAACATTTAATTCAATAAGTCCATCATCAATTAATATAACATCTCCTGGTTTAACATCATTAGGTAAGCCTTCATATGTAATGCTGCATATTTTGTCGTCTCCAAGAACATCTCTAGTAGTTAAGGTAAACTCTTGACCTTCAACAAGTTCGACTGTACCGTCTTTAAAATCTCCTGTTCTTATTTCAGGTCCTTTAGTATCTAACATAATGGCTACAGGAATATCAAGGTTTTCTCTTACTTTTTTAATAACATCTATTCTTTTCTTATGCTCCTCATGGGTTCCATGAGAAAAGTTTAATCTAGCTACATTCAAACCATTTAATACTAATTTTTCAAATACCCCTTCGCTTTCCGATGCTGGTCCTATTGTACATACAATTTTAGTTTTTTTCATATTCCCTCACCCCTATATAGATAAAATTTTAGTTAATTCATAAGTTTCCGTATCAAATTTATTCTCTACTGAAAGTGCTTCCTCTATGTCCATATCAAATACTTTATTACTTTTAATTCCTAGGGCCCTTGAAGTTTTTCCTTCCATAAGAATCTCTACTGCTTTAGCCCCCATTTTGCTAGCTATTATTCTATCAAAGGCAGTGGGACTTCCACCTCTCTGAAGATGACCTAATATAGTAACTCTAGTATCTATATCGGTATACTTTTGTATTTCGTCTCCAAGCTCATATGCATTTCCTATATTACCTACACCTTCTGCAAGAAGGATTATACTATGTAACTTTCCTCTATTTTTACTTTGAATAAGTCTTTTACAAACTTCCTCTATATGAAATCCCTCCTCGGGTACTATTATACTTTCAGCACCACCTGCTAACCCTGAATAAAGAGCAATATCTCCACAATGTCTACCCATAACCTCTATTATATTTGCCCTACCATGTGAGGTTGAAGTGTCCCTTATTTTACCAATAGCATCTATTACTGTGTTTATTGCCGTATCAAAACCAATAGTGAAATCTGTATAACCCAAATCATTATCTATAGTTCCAGGGATTCCTATAGTCGGGAAGCCTAATTTTGATAGCTCTCTAGCTCCCTTAAGAGATCCATTGCCACCTATGACAACTAAGCCATCTATTCCAAATACCTTCAACACTGTCATAGCTTTTTCTCTGCCTGCTTCAGTTGTAAACTCATCACATCTGGCTGTCTTTAGCATAGTGCCTCCTCTGTGGATAATGTCTGCAACTGAAGAAATATTCATTTCATATATATTCCCATTTATCAATCCATTATATCCTTGCTTAATTCCCATAATTCTCAAATTATTATATATACTAGTTCTTACAACTGCCCTTATGGCAGCATTCATTCCAGGTGCATCGCCTCCACTTGTCAACACCCCTATTGTGTTCATCAAATGACCTCCTTCTTCATAATCCTGCCTGGCCTAATAATGTCCCAGTTTAATCGAATCACTACAATTATTCTAAAAAATATAGGGTGGATGCTCAGTATCCTAAATCTATAAGCACTACTTGTACATCGTCTGCCTCAAACTCTGGTACTAATATTTTATATAGTATACTGTCTCCTTCTTTGGAAAAGGGTTTCACTTTAACTAAAAAACCTTCTGCTTGTAGTTTTCTCTCTATTTCTTTAGCCGCTTCAACACCTTCTGCCATATATACTGCTGTCCACATTTTATTACCTCCAAAGCTTCAATTTAATAAGCTATTTCAATGAATGTTATTATGAATATATACTATAAACATATTATACCACAAAAATAAAATATTCCACTATGATTTTACCATGTTTAACAATATCAACATACTTTTATGCAATCTTTTCCAAGCATCTTTTCAAGTATATTAAGAAGGTCTTCATTTGCATTTACCCAATAATCTCTATCTGCCATTATGGTGCTTTTTTTCTTCTCTAAATAGACATAAACAGGCATCTGCCCATTGTGTTGAGATAATACCTCTTTTATCTGTTCAAGATATTCTAATGGCTTATCCTTTGGTATTTTAATATAGAGCTTTTCTTTTTTAAATTTAGAAAGAGGTCTTATTGTTTCAACTATTATCTTTGGTTCCTCCTCTTCATTTATGCTAAGTCTTCCATCAATTACGACAATGCTGTCTTCATATATTAGTTTATTATACTTATCAAAGGTTGCAGGAAAAATAATAAGCTCTATGGTTCCAAATAAATCTTCAAGAGTTGCAAATGCCATCATATTATTATTTTTTGTAATCTTATTTTGTTTCTTTACTATGATTCCACCAATAGTAACCATTTTGCCGTCTCTAATAGTGTCTTTGTCTATTTCAATGCTTTCCATTCCTTCAACAATATCTGCGCTAGTTATTTTAGAAATTTTTCTAAGTTCTTCAGCATAAGAAGATAGGGGATGCCCGCTGATGTAGACTCCTGTCATTTCTTTTTCCATAGACAATAAAGTTCTTTCTGGAAACTCATTTATGTTTGGTAGTATATGGATACTTAAATCTGGATTGCTTTCTGGGCTAAGGGATTCAAATAGTGAAAATTGTCCTTCTACATTTCTTTTTCTATCTTGATTAATACCTTCCAATATCCTCTCATATATGGCTAAAAGCTGTGCCCTATTCCCCCCTAAAGAGTCAAATGCACCACATTTAATCATACTCTCAATCATTCTTTTGTTGATAACATTTAAGTCCACTCTTTGACAAAAGTCTATAAAGCTGCTGAATTTCCCACTTTTCTCTCTTGTTTTTACAATAGAATCTATTGCAGCTGCTCCTACATTCTTAATTGCAGCAAGACCAAATCTAATAGCTTTATGAGAAACTGTAAATTTAGAGTGGCTTTCATTAATATCTGGCGGAAGTATTCTAATTCCCAGCCTTTTACACTCCTGAATATATAATGAAACCGATGTAGTATTCCCCATTATACTTGTAATAAGTGCAGCCATAAACTCAACAGGATAATAGTGCTTAAGCCAAGCTGTTTCATATGCAACTACAGCATATGCAGCAGAATGTGATTTGTTAAATGCATAATTAGCAAAGTCAATCATTTCATCATATATTTTATTGGCAGTCTCCTCATCTACTCCGTTCCTTATGGCTCCTGTAATTTCCATCTCACCTTTTTCATTTTTCTTTCCATATATGAAATGCTTTCTTTCTTCCTCCATTACATCCATTTTTTTCTTTCCCATAGCTCTTCTAACTAAGTCAGAACGCCCCATGGAGAAGCCGCCTATATCTCTTACAATCTGCATTACCTGCTCCTGATAAACCATACAGCCATAAGTAACATCTAGTATAGGCTCCAGCTTAGAATGTAAGTACTTAATAGAATCAGGGTTGTTTTTGTTTTGAATATATCTCGGTATCTGATTCATGGGACCAGGTCTATAAAGAGAGTTGGCTGCAACTATATTTTCAAAGCCTGTAGGCTTTAACTCTTTTAAAAACTGTCTCATTCCAGAGCTTTCAAACTGAAATATTCCTAAGGTTTCCCCTTTACTAAACATCCTATATATCTCTGGATCATCATAATTTGAATCTGAAAAATCTATCTTGATCCCATGATTATCTTCAATAAGCTTTACTGCATCCCTAATAACTGTAAGAGTTCTAAGTCCTAAAAAGTCCATCTTTAATAGACCTAGCTCTTCTAGTTCGGTCATTGTAAACTGTGTAGTAATACTGTCATTATTCCTTGATAATGGTACGTATTCTGTTATAGGTAGCTTTGATATAACCACACCAGCAGCATGAGTTGATGTATGTCTAGGAAGACCCTCCACTGATCTAGCAAGATCTATTAACTCTTTCACATCCTCATCTTCATCGTAGGATTCTTTTAATTTTTTGTTTATTTCAAGAGCCCTATCTATTGTTATACCTAATTCCATAGGTATTTGCTTTGCAATAAAATCTACTTCTCCATACGACATGTTTATTGCCCTGCCCACATCTCTAATAGCCGCTCTTGCTGCCATAGTACCGAATGTAGCAATCTGGGCTACCTTATCGCTACCATATTTAGATATGACATAATCTATTACCTCTTCTCTTCTTTCATAGCAAAAATCTATATCTATATCTGGCATAGACACTCTTTCAGGATTTAAAAATCTTTCAAATAACAATCCGTATTTGATAGGGTCTATGTCTATAATCCCCAGGGTATAGGATACTAAGCTTCCTGCAGCAGAGCCTCGTCCAGGACCTACCATAATTCCGTTGTCTTTTGCATATTTAATAAAATCCCAAACAATTAAAAAATAATCTACATATCCCATATTTTCAATGGTCTGTATTTCATATTCTAGACGTTCAATTAATTCTTCTTTTATTTCCTTGTATTTTATTTTTAATCCTTCGTAGCACAACTTCCTAAGATATTCTGAGTTTGTTAAGCCATCAGGTGCAGTATATCCAGGCAAATGAAGAGTATTAAAGTCCAGCTCTACGTTGCATCGTTCGGCAATTTGTACTGTATTCTCTAGAGCACCATTAAATCCATTAAATAAGGATTTCATTTCTTCATAGGATTTTAGATAAAATTCAGAGGATGGGAATTTCATTCTTTCCTCGTCCTCTAGGGTTTTTCCTGTTTGTATACATAGAAGAACATCATGAAATTTTGAATCTTCTTTGTTTATATAGTGAACATCATTAGTAGCCACTAAAGGAATGTCTGTCTCTTTGCTTAGCTTTAGCAGTTGTTGGTTAACTAATTTTTGTTCTCTTATACCATGATCTTGTAGCTCTAAGTAAAAATTTCCTTGTCCAAAAATATCATTATACAATAAAGCTGTTCTTTTAGCTTTATCATAGTTATCTTCAAGAAGGTATTGCTGAACTTCTCCTGCAAGACAAGAGCTTAGTGCAATTATGCCTTTACTATACTTTTTGAGTATAGAATGATCTACCCTTGGTCTATAATAAAATCCATTTATAAAACCCTCTGATACTATCTTCATTAGATTTGAATAGCCTTCATTATTTTCTGCCAAAAGCACGAGATGGTATTGACCTTTATCCCTAACTGGGTCTTTTTCAGTATATTTCCCCTTAGATATATACACTTCGCATCCTAATATTGGCTTAACTCCTTTTTTTACTGCCGTTTTATAAAAGTCTACTATCCCATACATTACTCCGTGGTCAGTTATAGCTATACTATCCATACCAAGCTCTTTAGCCTTGTCTAAAAGCTTGTTGACTCTAGATGCACCATCTAACAAGCTGTATTGGGTATGGACATGAAGATGTATGAATTTATTATTATCTTTTCTAATCATCTCTTTCACTTCCTCTTAACAAAAAAAGATAGTGGATTTCACTATCTTCATTATACCAAAACTAATATTAGGTTACAATTTTATGCCCTTAAAATAATTCTATATTATCTGTTGTACCAACTATATTAATCGAATCGTCTGTTTCAGATAAATCTATTATATATGGTATCTTTACTTTACTTCCAGCATTATTATATAATATCCTAACTACTGGTCTAGATATGTATTTTTTATTATTTGAGACTACATAGCCTTCAAGTCCTGTATTCAGTATAACTCCTTTTCCTACTGGATATCTAGCTACATTTTTTAAGAAATTATCAACAATGCATTTGTCAAACTGAGTTCCAGCCATAGATTCAACATAGTCTATAGCCTCATCCGTACTAATTTTGGTTCTGTATACTCTATCACTAATTAATGCATCATAAACATCAGCAATGGAAACTATTCTAGCATACTCGTGAATATCCTCTCCCTTTAAGTTATGAGGATACCCATTGCCATCAAATCTTTCATGATGAGATAACGCTATCATTCTAGAATCAAAGCTTATGTTTTTTATATTATTTAATATACTATAACCTAGTATAGTATGTTTTTTTATTGTTTCGAATTCACTTTTTGATAGACTATGAGGTTTGTTAAGTATCCTAATATCAATTTCTGTTTTGCCAATATCATGAAGTATAGCTCCCACACCTAGATCAATAAGCTTTTCTTTACTGTAGCCTAAGCTTAAACCTATAACCATAGATAATATGGAGACATTTACACTATGACCAAAGGTATAATTATCAACTGTTCTCATATCAGATATATTTACCAATATGTCTTCAGCAGTTAATAATTCATCCACTATGCTGACAATAATACCTTTTATATGTTCGAATTCCCCTTCATCAAATAGACATATATTATTCATAATATTTTCAATAGCTATTAAAGAGCTTTGTTTTAGCTCACTTCTAACTATGTCATGAATCTCTATTTTATCATCTAAATCATCTCTAACATAGATATTAGCTATTCCTAAGTCTTTAAGTTTTGATATATATCTTTCCTTAATTAAAACACCCTCATCAATTAGTACTGCCCCATTACTTGCAAATATAGGCCTTGCACATATCATGCCTTCTTTAAGCGATTTCGTTGAGATAAGTATCATGGTAGTCTCCTTTTCATGACAAAAAACAATAAATTTATCCACATTTTGATATTATATTATATATCTACCAAAAAAAGTAGTAATTAATGCATAATTTTAACAAATAGGGACTTTTGAACTATCGCTACATATTACTTAAAGGATTTATGTGCTTTTTATTCCTCATCTAATCTGTTCTCAACTAAATCTAATAAGTCTTTCATAGCAGCTTCTTCGTCTATTCCATCAATTGTTATTTTTAATTCTTCACCTGGGGATACTCCTAATGACATTATACCCATAATACTCTTAGCATTGACTCTTCTGCCATCTTTTTCAACATAAATTTCGCTTCTATATTTGCTACATGTTCTTACAAATATTGCAGCAGGCCTAGCATGAAGCCCTATATTGTTTTTTATTTTAGTAGTTTTTGTTATCATCTTATTATTTCCTCCTCTCTTTTAGCTGCTCTGCTATTTCCTCTAGTTTTCTGAGCCTATGATTTACTCCGGATTTTCCTATTGGCGGGTTTAGCATCATTCCTAATTCCTTCAAGCTAGCATCTCTGTGTGAAAGCCTTAATCTTGCAATATCAACTAGATTTTCAGGTAAATGCTCTATACCCATTGCCTTGTCTATATATTCTATATTAGTTATTTGTCTTATAGAAGCATTAATAGTTTTTTCTAAATTAGCAGTTTCACAGTTGACTATTCTGTTTACATTATTTCGAACTTCTTTAATTATTCTTATATCCTCAAGCTTAAGCAATGCAGAGTGTGCTCCCATAATATTTAACAAATCAACTATTTGTTCTCCTTCTTTAAGATATACTACATAGCTTTCTTTACGCAACACTATTTTTGAATTTAGTCCGAAGGTATTAATAACATCAGATAAATCCTTACTATGTTGTTCATTATGTGTAACAAACTCTAAATGATAAGTCTTTTCAGGGTTACTAATAGAGCCACCCCCTAAAAAGGCTCCTCTAATATATGACCTTTTACAACATCTATTATGAACTATACTATCAGGTATACCATAGTTTATTATATAATGTAGCTTGTTATCCTTTTTTATTACTTTAGTATCAACAAGTATCTTTTCTGCATCTTTAGAATGGCTAACTATGATTAGATAATTATTATTCTTTTTTAACTGCTTGTTTTTTCTAACCATTACTTCAACATTTATATTATATAGTGACTTTATTAAGGTAAATATTCTTCTTGCTATAGCTGCATTTTCAGTAGTAAATTTCAAGCTTACCCTTCCTAGTCCACTAAGCTGAATAGAACCACTCATTCTTATAAGTGCAGCTAGTTCAGCTAACATACAACAATTATTTTCTGTTGGAATTCTAGATAATTCATTTTTAGTTTTTGATGAAAATGACATATGCCACACCTTCCTCATTAATGGCTCTTATATTACATGTTTTGTATCGCCTTTAATATGATCTTCTTCTCATCTTCGTACTTTGCTATTTCTGCAGCCCTATTAACATGTACAAATACCGCATCTACAAAGCCTTCTTGTTTTTGTGGTACACAATCCATGTTCCTAGTTTCCATTAAAAACCAATGAACTGTTTTGTTAACGATTTCTTCCTCATCTCTAGTATTCCTAAAAGTGTAATTTATTTTACCCAAATATTTAACAATATTTGCTTTTACACCTCCCTCTTCTAGCACTTCTCTGGTTGCTGCTTCTGCAATGTCTTCATTGTCTTCTACCTTTCCCTTTGGAAGAACCCAATCGCCATTATATTTTCTCAAAAGTAATATTGCATTACCAAATACTACAACCCCTCCTGCACTTATCTCCTGTCTCATGTTGCCACACCCCTATATAAATATCCCATTTATAAATCATAAAAAGTATATACAATTAAATTATCATATAAGTTCAAATCTTTCAACTATTCAAGGGCTTATTTGGCTATAGTTTTGTTTACTATTTTGGCTACCTGATGTAAAATTGTATTATATTACATAGATATATTATTTTAAAGGAGGATTTGCTTATGAATGTAGACATGATATATGCTATTGACAGGCTTGTTGAGATTTTAAAAACCCCAAGTCCTACAGGCAATACTAAGGCAGCTATGGATATAATAAAAAAAGAATTTGATGACCTTAAGGTTAAAACCCACCAAACTAAAAAGGGAGCTTTAATAGCTACTATAGAAGGTGAAAATGATCGAATTCATAAAACACTATCAGCTCATATTGATACATTAGGTGCTATGGTTAAAGAAATTAAAGGCAATGGAAGATTAAAAATTACACAGATAGGCGGTTATTCATGGAATACTATTGAAGGAGAATACTGCGTTGTTGAAGCATCTAATGGGAGAAAATATTCAGGAACTATTGTAACTACTAAGGCATCTACTCATATACATGGTGGTGAAACTAGCAAGCTTGAAAGAAATGAAAATAGTATGGAGATTAGACTTGATGAGAAGATTGAAACTGCAGAAGAGATTAAAAAACTAGGTATTTCTGTTGGTGATTTTGTTTTTCTTGATCCAAGAACTACAGTTACTGAAAGTGGCTTTATAAAATCAAGACACCTAGATGATAAAGCAGGCGTAGCTGCCATATTAACTATAGCAAAATATTTTAAGGACAATGGAATTAAGCCAAAATATACTACTCATTTCTTTATAAGTAATTATGAAGAGGTTGGTCATGGTGCTTCAGCTTCAATACCTGAAAAAACCGTTGAGTTTATTGCCATAGATATGGCAGCCCCTGGAGATGGTCAAACCTCAGACGAATATAGTGTAACTATATGTGCAAAGGATTCAAGTGGTCCATATGATTTAGAATTAAAAAACAGATTAGTAAATATTGCGGAAAATAATGACATAAACTACAAAATAGACATTTATCCATTCTATGGTTCAGATGCTAGTGCTGCAATGAGGGCAGGCTGGGAATTCAAGCATGGGCTTATAGGTCCAGGAGTAGATGCTTCACATTCCCACGAAAGAACTCATAGAGATGCTATTGAAAATACTGTAAAATTAGCTATTAAATATTTATTAGCAGAATAAAATGAATGCGACAATTAGTCGCATTCATTTTATTCTATAGGCTTTAGTTTAGCTATAAAATGTCTAAGTACCTTTGGTTCATACGTAAATTCGTAGCCTCTAAGCTCATCCTTCCTTTTTGCTATGTTTATTAATGCTTGGGCAACTACATCCATATGATTATTAGTATATACTCTTCTAGGTATAGTTAGCCTTAAAAATTCTAAGGGTGATTCAAGCTGCTCTCCTGTATCAGGGTCTCTGCCTAATAAGAATGAACCTACCTCAACACCTCTAACTCCCGCTTCTATATAAAGCTCTACACATAGAGCTTGAGCTGGAAATTGATAATATGGTATATGAGGAAGAAGTTTTTTAGCATCTACGAAAACTGCATGACCTCCTACAGGCTTTTGTATAGGTATTCCACCTTCATCAAGCCTTCTAGCTAGATACTCCATTTGTCCAATTCTAGCTTGTAAATAAGATTCTTCAACAGCCTCTCTAATACCCCTTGATAAAGCTTCCATGTCTCTACCTGTAAGACCTCCATAAGTTGGAAATCCCTCCATAGGTATTACCATTTGTCTTACACCATCAAATAAGCTTTCGTCTTCTTTGATGGCAACCATTCCTCCCATATTTACTATTCCATCTTTTTTAGCACTCATAGTCAATCCTTCTCCATAGGAGAACATTTCTTTAATTATTTCCTTTACACTTTTATCCTTGTATTCTTCTTCTCTTTGTTTAATAAAATATGCATTTTCTGCAAATCTAGCCGCATCGAAGAAAATCCTCAGTCCATATTTATCTCCTATGCTTTTTACAGCCTTGATATTTGCCATTGATACAGGCTGCCCACCAGCACTGTTACATGTTATTGTTATCAATATAAAAGCACAGCTTTCAACACCTTTTTCTTGTATAAAGGCTTCAAGCTTTTCTACATCAAAGTTTCCCTTAAAAGGATGCTCTAGCTGAGTGTCATAAGCTTCTTCGATAACAAGATTAGTAGCCCTTCCCCCTTTAAGCTCTATATGAGCCTTAGTAGTATCAAAGTGCATATTTCCTAGTACATGCTGACCTGGTTTTATCAATAGAGGAAATAAAATATTTTCAGCTCCTCGTCCTTGGTGTGTAGGAACTAGATATTTGTATCCGATAATTTCTTCAACAGTTTCCTTTAGGTTATAAAAGTTCCTGCTGCCAGCATATGCTTCATCCCCAAGCATTAGTCCTGACCATTGATGATCACTCATAGCACCAGTACCACTATCAGACAGCAAATCAATAAACACATCCTCAGATTTTAATGCAAATTGGTTATAGCCAACCTCCTTAATCTTTTTAATCCTCTCCTCCTTAGGGATTAATCTGATACTTTCTACCATTTTAATCTTATAAGGTTCTGCCATTTTAGCATAAATCTCACTCACAAAAAGCCCTCCTTTACTTTATCAGTTTAAATTACTAAATTTATTTTAAGCCTTCAAAAATATTTATATAGAAATTATTCTATATCTAAGCTCCATTTCCTTTATATTTTTTCATTAATTATTTAATTAATTTTATGTAATATTTTCATCTAAAACTCGAGCATCTATTAAGTCTAATTGTGTTGTTAGCTTTGGCTATAATATTTTGATTGGAATACATTCACGTTGATGTTATAATAAATTACAACTTATAAAAGGGGGCTTTTATAATGGAAGAAAGAAGAATTCCTGCGATTTCCAGTTATTTAAAAAGAAATATGATTTATATTCCAACAGTCATTGAGAAAGCCTCGGGAATACGAGTTAATGGGAAGCTAATTCGTTCCTTAGTGTTCTCCACTGACGTAGCTATAATAAAAAATATTAATGCCGATGCAGTAATTGCAGTATATCCATTTACACCTCAACCTGTTATTACTCAATCTATTATGACTGCTGCTGATATCCCTGTTTTTTGTGGCGTAGGTGGAGGCATTACTACAGGGAAAAGATCAATAAATCTAGCTCTACATGCTGAATTTCAAGGAGCCATGGGAGTAGTTGTTAACGCCCCAACCTCCAATGACGTAATAAGTGAAATGGTAGATACTATAGATATACCCGTGGTGGTTACAGTCACTACTGCTAAAACAGATATTTTAGAAAGAATTAAAGCAGGAGCAAGTATTTTAAATGTATCTGGTGCAAGTAAAACTCCTGAAATTGTAGCTACAATCAGAAAGGATTTCCCCGACATACCTATTATTGCAACAGGTGGTCCTACTGATGAAAGTATATTGAGAACCATAGAAGCAGGGGCAAATGCTATAACTTATACACCGCCAACTTCTGCTGAGCTTTTCTCAACTCTGATGGAAAAATATAGAGGCGAATTATAAGAAAAGCTTATATGATCACATTGAAATTAAGGAAGCTTTTCTTGAAACTCATTACAGTCAAGTTCTTTTATATTAAAAAATTAAAGTAGAACTTACCTATTCATTATAAGAAAATACAACTAAAGCCTGTATTCCTTCGTATTAGCAAAGGATTACAGGCTTTAGTTATCTCTTTTTATCTTTTATTTTATTTATCTTTTCTATTCATAACTAAATCC
This sequence comes from Proteiniborus ethanoligenes, assembly GCF_900107485.1. Lineage (NCBI taxonomy): Bacteria > Bacillati > Bacillota > Clostridia > Eubacteriales > Proteiniborus > Proteiniborus ethanoligenes. Next base: position 34,828 of record NZ_FNQE01000025.1, on the reverse strand, counting down.
AATATAATTTGACTTAGCTTAATTGCATCATGTCTAATATAATTCTTTTTAATATCTATAAGATTGTTTTTTATTACTTGTATTCCCATTTGGTCTAACATCTTTTCTTCTTCATCTGTGATAATAACTGCTCTAGCTCCATCCTTCTCATATATGGCTAAAATCTCTTCTGGTATCTTTTCTATATTTGCTATAACATAATCTATTATCCCTTCTTTAGAATGTTTAATTATAGCCTTTATATGATCTAAAACTCCATAGTTATCCGTTTCTCCAGGCTGAGTCATTACATTTGATATATACACCTTTAATCCTTTAGAATTATGAATATGCTTTACCATATCAGAAACAAGCAGATTGGGTATTACACTAGTGTATAGACTGCCTGGTCCTAGAACTATGCAATCTGCCTCCTTTATTGCCACTACGGCTTCATCTAAGGGCTTGGCTTTTTTAGGCTTTATAAATACCTGTTCTATTCTGCTCCCTAGCTCGCCATTTTTTATAGGTATATTAGATTCTCCTTCTATTACATGTTCATCCTCTAGTTTAGCATAAAGCTTTACATTCTCTAAAGTCATTGGGAGCACTTTCCCTGTTACAGCTAATACATTACTCATTTCCTTAATGGCAGTTTCAAAGTTTCCATATATATCATTCATGGCAGCTATAAATAAATTACCGAAGCTTTGCCCCTTAAGTCTTCCTTCCTTAAATCTATGCTGTAAAAGCCTTTCCATAGCTGGCTCCGTATTTGCTAAGGCTAATAAACAGCTTCTAATGTCGCCTGGTGGTAGCATACCTAAGTCTTCTCTTAAAACCCCTGAACCTCCACCATCATCAGCTACTGTTACTATTGCAGTAATATTTGAAGTATATTCCTTTAACCCACGTAAAAAAACTGAAAGTCCTGTTCCTCCACCTAAAACTACAACCTTAGGACCTCTGGTAAGAAGTTTTTCTTTGCTAAGTATTTTATTAGTCAGCTTTCCATTTCTAAAATGCATATTATTTCCCCTTTATGATTTTTCGCAATCCCTGTGATTCATAATAACTCTATACTCTTTTTCTTTTAAATCCTCATATAATACATTAGCTATAGTAACAGAGCGATGCTTTCCGCCTGTACATCCAATAGCTATAACTAGCTGACTCTTTCCTTCCTTGATATAAAAAGGAATCAAAAAATCAATCATATCTATTAGTTTTTCAGTAAATACTTTTGTCTGCTCCCATTTCATAACATATTCTCGTACATTTTTATCATTTCCAGTAAAGTCTTTAAGCTCTTGGATATAATAAGGATTAGGCAAAAATCTTACGTCAAAAACTAAATCCGCATCAAGAGGTACTCCTTTCTTAAAGCCAAAGGAAACTATAGAAACTGTTAAGTTTTTAGTTTCCTTACCTTCTAAAAATATATCTCTTATTTCTTCTTTTAGCATGGCTGTAGTTAGATTTGACGTATCTATAATGTAGTTTGATTTCATTTTTACTTCATCTAATTTTTCTCTTTCACTTTCTATACCATCAATTATCCTGCCTTCAGTGCTTAAAGGGTGAGGTCTTCTCTGCTCCTTAAATCTCTTAATCAATACTTCGTCAGAGGCATCTAAGAATAATATTTTGTACTCAAAGCCTGCTTCTTCAAGATCATAAAGACTTTTGAATAAATCGTTAAAAAACTTTCCACCTCTTATATCTACAACAACCGCCACTTTATCAATATTTCTCTTTGAATGTAAGCATAAGTCTGCAAAATCTGGAAGAAGTGCAGGAGGAAGGTTGTCCATACAATAGTATCCTATGTCTTCTAAGACTCTGACAGCTTGGCTTTTACCAGCACCAGATAATCCTGTTATTATAATAAATTTCATTTCCAAACACTCCTTTCTTTTTTAATCCACAGCGTTCACTATTTTTTCTACCTTAAGATTAGCCTCTAATGCTCTTCTTATTCCTTTTTCTACTTTGCCCACGTCTTCTGGTCTGTGTGCATCACTATTGATCATGAACTTTACTTCTTCCTCCATAGCAACTTTAATGTACTCAACTGTTAAAAAACCATGACTCGCATTTATTTCTAATGCTGTTCCTCGTTTAGCAGCTGCCTTAGCTAATTCTCTTGTGTCTATATCTACCTTTGCTCCTGGGTGCGTGATTAAATCTATATTATATCTATTTATTGCATTAATAACAGCCTGGGTATTTAATCTTCTAGCTTTTTCTCTAATTCTTTTAGAAAATCTTCTTAAATAATTAAGAATAAACATTTTATAGGCATCTCCTAGAGATTTTGGTAATGATCCAAAATGAAAACCAACTAATAGTATGTCTATCATGCCTATTATTTCATCATTTACATCTATCTCGCCATCATATCCAATTATATTAGCTTCCACACCTAAGAGTATTTTAATATTACTGTACTCCTTATTTAGTTCATCAATTTCTTTTCTCATTTTTTTAAAGTTTTTTCTCTTTACACCAAAGCCTATATGCCTAGGTCCATGGTCACATATGGCAATTTCCTTAAGTCCTTTTCTTATGGCACTCTCTACATTTTCCCTTATAGTTCCTTTTCCATGACTATATATAGTATGAGTATGATAGTCACCAATTATCTTCATTTGTTAGCCTCCTTCAGCTTTATCCTGCATAATAAATAAAATACTAAGGCAACATTTGCAGGAACACGATTTTAATTATCATTACTCTTCTCCTATAATTTTAACCTCTGTCTCAAGTTTTACCCCATATTTGTCGGATACAGTTTTCTGAACTACCCTAATAAGATTTATTACATCGTCAGCAGTAGCATTACCTATATTTACAATAAATCCGCAATGCTTATCTGAAACTTGTGCCCCTCCAAGTATTAAACCCTTCAAGCCTGCATCTTCAATTAGCTTACCTGCAAAATATCCTTCAGGTCTTCTAAAGGTACTTCCTGCACTAGGTAAATGAAGAGGCTGCTTTGATGTTCTCTTTTCTGTAAGCTCATTAGTATAAGCCCTAATATCCTCGTAGTTTCCTTCTTTTAATTTCATCTCTACCTGAACAACAATTAATTTTTCGTTTTGTATCCTACTTTGTCTATACCCAAATTCCATATCTGAATTTTCATACTCTACAAAATTGCCATTTTCATCTACGCATTTAACCTTTGTGACTACATCCTTCATTTCTCCACCATAAGCACCGGCATTCATGGCAATGGCTCCTCCTAAAGAGCCTGGTATTCCACTGGCGAATTCTAACCCCGTTAAGGAGCTTCTAAGTGCGGACTTAGATACTACAGACAATAATGCTCCAGCTTCAGCGATTAGCTTTGTCCCCTCTATGATTATATTATTTAAGCTTTCTGATATTTTTATTACAATACCACGTATGCCTTTATCTCTAACTATTATATTGCTACCGTTTCCCATTACAAAATAGTCTAAGCCTTCACTTTTACATAGTTTAATCGAGCTAGCCAACTCTTCTATACTACCTGGTAATACTAAAACATCTACAGGTCCTCCGATTTTAAATGAGGTATGCTTGCTCATAGGCTCATGAATCAGAACATCACCTTTTTCTATAATATTTTTAAATAGTCTATAAACATGATTTTTATCCAATTATATCAGCTCCATTCTAAATGAAAATCTTTATATTATACCTTCTCTGACATATAGAGATAGGGTTATGTTTCTAGCTTTTAGTATATCTTTTTTTATATTAATTAACAACAGTTGGTGATTTTATATTTTTTATTTATCACCACTTAACTGTATAACCTGCTTTCTTGCTTCTTCTATGGCTTCCTCAGCAGTTTTATCTCCTAAAATTGCTAGCCTAATTTGAGTTTGCAATATCCTATCTATTTCCTTCCATTTCTTATGCTTAGGCAATGACATAGTATAAGATAAGCAATCTTCAATTTTTTTCATATTTGCATCATTTATGTATATATCATCTATATTGCTTTTAGCTGGAAATACACCTAGCCTTTCTAATTCCCTTTGATGGTTTTCTTGAGTAATGAATTTTAAAAACTTAATACACATTTGAAGCTTGCCTTCATCTTCTTGTTTAAAAACACCATATGCACTGACACTGTTATTTAAGGATATGGGAATCCTTCTGTCACCTATTGGATAATTTGCTGCCATATATTCAAAGCCTTCTCCAGAGCTGTAGCTTTCTAAAAGTGTTTTCGCAGCCCAGGAGCCTGTAGGATAAACTCCTACCTTTTTTTTGTTAAAAAATAAGTCCCAGGCCTCGTTTTCATCACATATCCCAAAGCTCTCAGGTGTCACATTATGTTTTTCCTTTAAGTCAATAGCCTTTTGAAGTCCACTTACAGCTTTTTCTCCAAAAAAAGAATATTTTCCTTCCTCATTTACTATATGGGCACCATCACTTAATATTATACCCCATAAATTATAGTAATCTGGCTTTATGGGAGAAATAAATCCAAAATAGTCTAGCTTACCATCATTATTTTCATCCCAGGTTAATGCTTTCATCTTCTCAACAAACTCATCATAAGTCCAGTTACCATCTAGGGGAAGCTCTACTCCTCTTTGCTTAAACAGCTCTACATTTAAAAATAGGGAGTATGTAGTCATCATAAAAGGTACTCCCCACATCTTCTCGTCCTTTGTAACTGCGCTCATTGCCAAATATTTAAATTCTTTTATTTCACTTTCAGTAAAATATTCATCTAGGGGTTCCAATATAGAACCATCCATATACAAATAATCTGTTCCTATAGGTGCTATGTCAGGCAAATTGTCTGTCTTAAGTGCTACCTCAAGCTTTATAGGTCCTTTTTTCCAGTCTAATGGTGTTAGCTCAATAAAAACACCTGGATTTTGTCTTTCAAATTTTCTTATTTTATCCTGTATCCAACCATATCTGCTACCTGTTTTTGAGTCAACTCTTGGAAAATCCCAAAGCTGAATTACGCCCTTCCATGCCTCTGTTTTTTTATTATTTATTTCTTCAAGCCTTGCTGGTTCATATATAAAAACATTTAAGGGCCACATAACTATAAAAGCTATTAAAATCATTGATATTATAGTTTTAAAAATCCTTTTCATTCTATCACTCCCTAGAATATAAATATTCTAAGTATATGTCCTTTATGTGATTAAGTTCTTTCTAAATCAAGAAGCGACTCAAAAAAGAGTCGCTCTTAATGCCTTTTATGTTTTTCTTCTAACAAACTGGAAATTAATGTTCCTGCACTTTTTTTACTTAATGATGTTATATCAATATCCTTTCTTAAATCGTCTGATAGCTTCTTTATTGTCTCTATCTGTCTTCTAGTAGGAGGCTCAACAAAGTAATCCTCAGAGCTAAAATCATCAAATTCAAGATTTTTATCCTCACTTACACCTTCAATATTTATTTCCTCTATTGATGTCATACCTACATTAGTAAGGTCTCTTAAAGCTCTTGCTTTTGCACGAGTAGATGCCATTCTTATAATATGAGGCTGGATAGTTGAATTTACAGACATAGGACTTGCATCGCCATAATCTACAAAGGTTCCATTTTCCGCAACTACAACTGCCTTGCAAATGGCTGTCATGTTGTTATCCTTTGATGGTACCTGAATAAGCTCAACCTGTATTGATTTTAAACTCTTCTGATGTGCTAAATCCAAAAGACCTTCATAGGTTACAAAAGACTTTCCCTGAAGATTGATAATAAATTTTTCGTTTATAGACATAAAATCACCTTTTTATTTTATTTTGCTACTAATATGAGTATTTAAACAGGATAATTAAGTAAATAATGCTCTATGGAATTATTAATACATTAAGAAAGAGGCTAAATTAGCCTCTCCTTTTCAAATCCTATATTAGCCTAAGAAATTAAACTTGAAAACGTATCAATAATGCTATAAAAGTAAGAATCAGTCATTGATGTCTTTAATAAAACAAATAACTCTTTCTACTTCATTAAACCCAACCTTTTTGTGAAAGTCATAGCTAATATTATTATCTATTAAAATATCAGAAGCCATTTGTTTACAGCCTCTGCCACTTGCCCATAATTCTCCTGCCCTTACTAATTTTCTTGCTATGTTTCTATTCCTATGTTCTGGTTTTACATAAATACCTTCAACATAACCTACTGGACTTGATTCAGAGCCATTTACATAATCATTTCTAATAGAAACATTAATAAATCCTACATATTCATTATCTAAATAATATAAAAAGCATTCTTCCTTATCTGAGCCTAAAATTCCTAGAAAAATGTCCTTTAATTCATTCTCTAGGTAATCTGGCCATAATTGAATACCCATTTTAACCCAATCATTTAAAATTGCTTTATTCGCCTTCTGAATGCATTTATCTATTTCCTTTTGTTCACCCAATATTGTCAGCCCCTATAATTAATTTTAACTATTGTATAATATTTTTATTTTGAACATTTAATATTATAACCTATTTATTGCCTTGGCAAACAAGGCTAACATACCAGTTATAATAAGCCGTCCTACTGGTACTCCACCTAAAAAAACCGAGCATTTGAACTAAACTGCTCGACTTTCGATATACCTTATATATATGCTTTCATCATATCCTTAAACATTTCAACAAATTTTTCTCTATCTAATCCTAAAGACACCTCTGCGTTAGGGTTGTTTTTAGTTACTCTTTCCATATCTATAACTGTTCTGCCATAAGTCAATTTTCCTTCTGTCTCAATACCTACATGATAGTTTCCCTTTTCTATAATATCAGGTTCTATAACTGTAGCTACTGCTAATGCATCATGTATTATAGCACCATCTAGACCAGAGGATCTTTTACGAAAATCAGCATTAAAATATAATAGCTCTTTTACTGCAGAAGACACCCTACTTTCTATTGAACAAATTTCTCTAATTTCATTTTCCTTTACTATTGACTTATTAGTAGCATCTAAGGTCACCATTGTAATAGGTATTCCTGATTTAAAAACTATATCCGCTGCTTCCGCATCTACATATATGTTAAATTCTGCTGATGGGGTAGTGTTTCCTAAGTAAGATGAACCTCCCATCAGTGTAATTTTTTCAATTTTATCCTTTATATCTGGGTGCACCATTAAAGTAATAGCTATATTTGTAAGTGGTCCTAAGCATATTAATTGAAGCTTTCCATCACAAGCTTGTGCTTCCTCATAAATGGTATTCCAGGCTTTTTTATAATATACATCATTAGGACTTTCAGGTAATATTAAAGTTCCTAATCCAGTATTTCCATGTACCCATTCAGCAGTTTCTAAGGTTTTAATTAGTGGTCTGTGAGCTCCCTGTGCTACTTTTGTTTCCGCCTCTATATACCTAACTAAATCTAATGCATTTCTTGTAGTTCTTTCTAATGGAATATTTCCTGCTACTGTAGTTAATGCTTTTATGTCTAGCTTATCTGATGAAAATGCTAGAAATATTGCTATTGCATCATCCATACCTGGGTCTGTATCAATAATAACTGGTATTTTCATTAATAATCTCTCCTTGTCTTAATGTTTTATTCTATTATAAGTAATATATCATTTATTCGCTTTGCTTTTTGGAAATCCTTTAATTAATAAGCAAGAGCAAGAAAAGCCGCTGAAAAATTCTATTTATTGAATTTTCCAGCGGCCTTAGCTTTTTATTTATTTTTATCTTATGCTTCTGCTAACTTCTTATATTTTTCGTATTTTTCTTTTGCTTCTTTTTCGGCTTTAATAAATAATTCTTCTGCTTGCTCTGGGAATGTCTGTACTAATGATGAATATCTAACCTCACCATTTAAGAACTCTCTAAATGAAGCCTTTGGTTCTTTGGAATCTAGGACAAATGGGTTCTTTCCTTCATCAGAAAGTAATGGATTGTATCTGTATAGATGCCAATATCCAGCTTCTACTGCTTTCTTAGATTGATTTTGAGTACGTCCCATTCCTTCTTTAATTCCATGGTTAATACATGGAGCATATGCAATGATTAGTGATGGTCCATCGTAGCTTTCAGCTTCTAATACTGCTTTAAGGAATTGATTCTTATCTGCACCCATAGCTACTTGTGCTACATAAACATAACCATATTGTGCAGCAATCATTCCAAGGTCTTTCTTCTTAACCTTCTTACCTGAAGCAGCAAACTTAGCAACAGCTGCTGTTGGTGTTGATTTAGATGATTGACCTCCTGTATTTGAATAAACCTCTGTATCAAATACAAGCACATTTATATTTTCACCTGAAGCTAGTACATGGTCTAATCCGCCGTATCCAATATCGTATGCCCAACCATCTCCACCTACAATCCACATGGATTTCTTGATTAGATGATCTTTTTTATCAGCAAATTCTTTTAATATTTCATCTGCTCTAGCATTTCCAGTGTTTAGATTTAATAATGGAAGTACTTTAGCTGCTGCTTTCTTAGAAGCATCTGCATCTTCCTTGCCTTCTATCCATGCATTGAAAACTTCTTTGATTTCATCTGATACATTTAGTTCTACTAGCTCTCTAGCTAAATCTTCTAGCTTGCTTCTAATTTGTTTTACAGCAAGTGCCATACCATATCCATACTCAGCATTATCCTCAAATAGTGAATTTGCCCAAGCTGGTCCTTTTCCTTCTTTATTAACACAGTATGGTGTTGAAGGAGCTGAACCGCCCCAGATTGATGAACAACCTGTAGCATTAGCTATCATCATTCTATCTCCAAATAATTGAGTAATCACTTTTGCATAAGGTGTTTCCCCACAACCTGCACATGCACCTGAAAATTCAAGAAGCGGCTGTGCAAATTGGCTTCCTTTTAATGTTGTTAATGGCATTAAATCATCTTTAACTGATACAGTCATTGCATAATCCCAATTTGGCACTTGAACCTCTAATTGTTCTTCTATTGGTTTCATAATTAGAGCTTTTTCTTTTGCTGGACATATATCAGCACAGTTGCCACAACCTGTACAATCTAGTGTGCTTATTTGTATACGATATTCAAGTCCTTCTAAGCCTTTTCCTATTGCCTTCTTAGTTTCAAAGCTTTCAGGAGCATTTTTCTTTTCGTCTTCATTTACTAAGAATGGTCTAATTGCAGCATGTGGACAAACAAATGAACATTGATTACATTGAATACATTTGTCCATTTGCCACTCAGGCACGTGAACTGCAATACCACGTTTTTCATATGCAGCTGTTCCATGTGGGAATACTCCATCTTCAACACCTACGAAAGTACTTACTGGTAAAGAGTCTCCTTCCTGTCTATTCATAGGAATTAGTACATTTTTAATGAAATCAGGAACTTGTTTTTTAGCTTCTTCTTCAGCTTCTGCATCTTTCCAAGCTTCTGGTACATTAACTTTTACTAAAGCATTAATACCGCTATCTATAGCATCATAATTCATTTTAACTATCTTTTCACCTTTTCTACCATAAGATTCATCAACAGCTTCCTTCATGTATCTTACAGCATCATCAATGTCTATAACATTAGCTAGTTTAAAGAATGCGGATTGCATAATAGTGTTTGTTCTATTACCTAAGCCTAAGCTCTCAGCTATTTCTGTAGCATCAATTGTGTAGAAATTGATATCATTTTCTGCAATATATTTTTTCATGCTTGCAGGTAATTTTTCATCTAACTCATCTACTGACCATATACAGTTTAATAGGAATGTTCCACCTCTTTTCAAGCCCTTTAATAAATCATATTGATTTACATAAGCTTGAGTTGAACAAGAGATAAAATCAGCTTCATCTATTAAATAAGTTGATTTAATTGGTTTCTTACCAAATCTTAAGTGAGATATAGTTACTCCACCTGATTTTTTACTGTCATAAGAGAAGTAGCCTTGAGCATACTGATCTGTTTTATCACCAATTATTTTAATAGAGTTTTTATTTGCACCTACTGTTCCATCTGAGCCTAAGCCCCAGAACTTACATCTTATAGTTCCTTGTGGTGCAGTTTTTATTTCTTCTTTTACTTCTAATGATTTATGAGTTACATCATCTACAATGCCTATGGTAAATCCATCAGCTGGTTTTTCACCCTTAAGATTGTCAAATACAGTCTTAATTTGTGAAGGTGTAGTATCCTTTGAGCCTAAACCATATCTGCCACCAACTATTAGTGGTGCATTTTCCATGTTGTAGAATAATGTTCTAACATCTTGGTATAATGGCTCTCCTAATGCTCCTGGTTCTTTTGTTCTGTCTAGTACAGCTATTCTCTTAACTGTCTTTGGTAATACATTAAAGAAGTATTTAGATGAGAATGGTCTATATAGATGAACTTTTATTAATCCATATTTTTCTCCATTAGCATTTAGGTAATCTATAGTTTCCTCGATAGTTTCACATACTGAACCCATAGCTACTATTATATTTTCTGCATCTTCTGCTCCATAATAGTTAAATGGATAATATTCCCTTCCAGTAATTTTAGTTATTTCTTTCATGTAGTCAGCTACAATATCAGGTACTGCATCATAGAATTTGTTTGCTGCTTCTTTGGCTTGGAAGAAGATATCTGGATTTTGTGCTGTTCCTTTTGTATAAGGACGTTCAGGATTTAAAGCTCTGTTTCTGAACTCGTTTATAGCATCATAATCTACTAATTTTGCAAAATCCTCATAAGATATTTCTTCAATTTTTTGAATTTCATGAGATGTTCTGAATCCATCAAAGAAATGAAGGAATGGTACTCTTCCTTTAATAGCACTTAAATGTGCTACTCCTGCTAAATCCATTACTTCTTGAACGCTACCAGAAGCTAATAGAGCAAATCCAGTTTGTCTAGTAGCCATAACGTCTGAATGATCACCAAATATTGATAATGCGTGTCCTGCAATAGCACGTGCAGTTACATGGAATACTCCAGGTTGTAATTCTCCAGCTATTTTATACATGTTTGGAATCATTAATAATAATCCTTGAGAAGCTGTAAATGTAGTAGTTAAAGCTCCTGCTGATAATGAACCGTGTACAGTTCCTGCAGCACCTGCTTCTGATTGCATCTCAGCAACATGTACTGTTTGACCAAATATGTTTTTCTTGCCATTAGCAGCCCATTCATCAACATGCTCTGCCATAGTTGATGACGGTGTTATAGGATAAATACCTGCAACTTCAGTAAAAGCATAAGCAACGTAGGCTGCAGCAGTATTACCATCCATAGTCTTCATGACTTTTGCCATTTTGTAACCCCCTTGTTATTAAAAATACTGTATACAATATATCCCTTATACTTAGTATATTAAACTATTTAATTAAAGTCAATAAAACTAATACCAATAAATATTACAAAAATGTCTTAGTTTTAAAATATTTATTGATTTACTTATTAAAATATAGGATATATTTATTTCTGCTTTTTCTTTTCAAGCTCCTGCATTAGCCTTCTATCTAGCTCTGTAGCTGCACTATATCCAAATTGCTTTTGTCTTGTATTTCTTGTAGCCACCTCAAGAATCATAGCAACATTCCGTCCAGGCCTCACTGGTATAGTAAGCTTCAATACTTGTTTCCCTAAAATATCTATATATTCGTCATCTAATCCTAATCTATCATATTCTTTTTGAGAATCCCAATCTTCAAGCTCTACAACTAAGTCTATAGCCTCCCATTTCTTCACTGCGCCTATTCCATACAATCTTTCTATATCTAATATTCCTAGACCTCTTATTTCAAGAAAATGCCTAATAAGCTCTGGAGATTCGCCTATAAGCAAATCCTCCCCAACCTTTTTAATTTCAACAGCATCATCTGCAATAAGTCTATGTCCTCTTTTTACTAGTTCAAGAGCAGTTTCACTTTTCCCTACACCACTTTCACCTGTTATCAATATTCCCATGCCATAAACTTCCACTAATACACCATGCATGGTTATTTGAGGAGCCAATGCATCGTCAAGATAATTAATTAATCTGTTTATAAATTTGGTAGTAGTCATTTCTGTTCTTAATATAGTTTTGTTATACTTTTTTGCTGCATCAATGACCTCATCAAATATTTCTAGATTTCTAGTAAATATTACTGCAGGTAATGGATACTGAAAAATAGTGTCTAGTCTATTCGCTCTAACTTTTTTCTCAAGTCCGGCTAAAAAGTGCCATTCCACGTTTCCGATAATTTGAATTCTTTTATAGCCAAAATATTTAAAAAAACCAACAATCTGAAGACCTATTCTGCTTAGCTCACTCCTAGTTATTTCTGTTATAGGATTATCTGATTTATGAATAACCTCTAATCCTAAATCTTCTATTAATTTATCAATAGATACTGACTTCATGTTCTCCTCCTTATCCTTTTCTTGTATTTTGTGCCCTGAAAAAATCAGATACTTGTTGGGCTGCCAGCTTATTCATACCTTCAACGGATGCCAGCTCTTCAACAGTGGCTTTTTTAATGTTATCTATAGAGCCAAAGGCTTTTAAAAGTGCTTTCTTTCTCTTATCTCCAATTCCTTTTATATCATCGAGTATAGATCTAATCATTTTCTTATCCCTAAGGCTTCTATGATAATTAATAGCAAATCTATGGGCTTCGTCTTGTATTCTGGTTATAAGCTTAAACCCAGAGCTATTTGTAGTTAGTTCTATTTCTATATCTTCATATGTTAAGGCTCTGGTTTTATGAAAATCATCCTTTACTAAACCACAAACAGGTATATTGAGTCCAAGTTCATTTAATACTCTCTTAGCCACATTTACCTGACCTTTCCCTCCATCCATCATAATCAAATCTGGAAATACTGAGAAGCTCTCTATCCTTGCTATATTTTGTTTGATTAAATCCTTTTCTTTAATGCCCCTATTAAATCTTCTATATATAATTTCCTCCATACTACCATAGTCATCTGGACCTAAAACAGTTTTTATTTTAAATCTTCTATAGTCACTAGTCTTTGATTGTCCATTTTCAAATACTACCATTGAGCCTACCGATTCTACTCCTTGTATATTTGAAATATCAAAGGCTTCTATTCTCTTAGGTATATCATCTAATTGTAATGCTTCCTTCAATTCATTTAGGGCTTTAAGATTTTCGTCCATTTTTCTCTTTAGCTTGTCTCCATGCTGAACTAGCATGTCTAAAGCATTTTTTCTCACCATTTCAACTAGGAGATTTTTTTCTCCTCGCTTAGGTACCTTTACACTTACCTTTGAGCCTCTTTTTTCACTAAGCCAGCTACTAACAGCCTCCATGTCCTCGAATTCATCTTCTACAAGTATTTCTTTAGGAGTATAGGAGGTTCCTATATAAAACTGTTTGATAAAAGAGCTAAGTATTTCTCCTCTTTCAAGGTATTCAGTATCCTTTAGAATAAAATGCTCTCTTCCTGTAACCTTTCCTCCTCTAACAAAGAAAACCTGAACGCATGCCTCATCTATTCCTGTAGCCATTCCTATTATGTCTTGGTCTATTAAAGTATGGGAAACTATCTTTTGTTTTTCTAATATAAGATTTAATGAATTTATCTTATCTCTATATTTTGCAGCACTTTCATAATCTAAGCTTTTAGCTGCTTCCTTCATTTTTTCTTCCATAACCTCAATTAGCTTTTCTTCTCTGCCATTTAAAAATAGTAATATTTCATCTATCATTCCCATGTATTTTTTCTCATCTACGTCATAATGACAGGGTCCAAGACATCTACCAATATAGTAGTTGAGACAAGGTCTTTGTCTTCTTTCGTTTTTATCAAAGTTCATTCTACAGGTTCTTAGAGGATAAAGATTATTTATTATTTCTAGGGTGTCATTTACAGCGCCACCACTAGTATAAGGTCCAAAATACTTTGCCCCATCCTTTAGTATATTTCTAGTCTTTATCACTCTTGGAAATTTTTCATTTGTAGTTACCTTAATATACGGATACTGCTTATCATCTCTCAATAAAATATTATACTTAGGCTTATGCTTTTTTATTAAATTTGCCTCAAGTATAAGAGCCTCTACTTCTGTGTCCGTAATTATATACTCAAACTCCTCTATGTTTTTTACCATAGCATTGACCTTTGGAGTATGATTTTTTGATGATTGGAAGTATTGTCTCACTCTTTTTTTCAAAGATATTGCCTTGCCCACATATATTATTTGCTCTTCTTTGTCCTTCATCAAATATACCCCAGGCTGATCTGGTAGCTTTTTAAGCTTTTCTTCTATATTAAACAATGATTTTCACCCTTTGTAGCTTTCATATTATATAATTATAATACCACATTTATGTTGTTTAAATTGAAAAATTGTATATAATTTAGATTAAAGAAACTTTTATAGGAGGTCTAATATGTCTCTTACTAAAAAGACTGTGATTTCTTTCTTAACCTTCTTTCTTTCTCTATTTATAATATCTGCATTTTCGCTAGTTATAAGCCCAGTCATTAGTTCTATGAATGAAAATATAGTAATCAATATAGTGATTCCTTTTTTTAGCACTTTAGTACTTATATCTTTTGCTTTGTTGCAAGGACTTATAAGATATCTATTCCACAAAAAGGCTTTAGACTCTAATACTACTCTACTATCTGTATCTATAAGCAAGTTTATTATGAGGGAAAAAATAATATTTTATCTACTCTTAATATTTTTTTATTTATTACCTTTATTGAGGGGAATTATTTTTGATTACACATTATTAATAAGAATTATGCTTTTTATAGGTTCTGTTTTCTTTATACAAATGCTGTTGAGAAAATCTAATAAAAACACTAAAATATTTTTTCAAAGAAATGGCTTATTAATAACAGGCTTTGATGCTAGAATTGAAATACCCTTTAGATTAAACGTATATATACACAATGATTCAGGGTATTATAGCTATAATGATATTGAAAATTATTTTATATATTCTGATCGTATAGAGCTTTACCTAGTAAATAGTATTGGCAAAATAGTCTTTCATGCTAATGGTGAGTTAAAGAGGCAGGTTACAGGCTTGATGGTCCAAAATAATATACCCATCAGAAATATTTCAGAATAAAAATTAGAACTTTTCTATTCGTATAAAAACAGAGCAAGAATTATTTTAGTAATTCTTGCTCTACATATTCTTTAAATAAAATATAGCCAGCTGGGTTCTATCTCTTAAGTTTAATTTATCTAAAAGCCCAGTTATATAATTTCTAACAGTACCTTCACTTAAATAAAGCCGAGCTCCTATCTCTTTATTAGATAGGCCTTCTGATATTAGTTTTAATATTTCTAGTTCTCTGTTTCCAAAATCGTAATCTACATCATTCTTTTTATCCGGTTTATCCTTTATCATTGAGGTTAAAGTATCTGCAATTTCCTTATCTAATACTGTATTCCCTCTATATACTGCCCTTAAGCTATCTACAATACTATCAGAGGATTGATTTTTCAAAATATAACCTTCCGCTCCGTTCTTTATTGCTTCTCTTATGTATTCGTCATCCTTAAAGGTTGTTAATATTATTACTTTGGTATGGCTAAAATGTTCTTTTATAAGCTTTGTACCTAATACTCCATCCATTATCGGCATTCTTATGTCCATAAGAACTATATCTGGTCTAATTCTTCCGCATAAATCAAAGGCTTCTTGTCCATTAGATGCAATACCCACTACTTCTATATCAGACTCTAAGCCCAGAAGTATTTTCAAGCTATCTCTTATCAAACCATCATCATCTACTATAAGTACCTTCAATCCTCACACCTCCTTGTATGTTTTCTATTGGTATAATGGCTACAATCATAAATCCATCCCTTGAGTCAATAGAAATGCTGCCCCCTATATTAGTGAGTCTTTCTCTCATTCCGCTAATACCTAAACCTTCTTTTATATTCTCACAGCCTGTTCCATTATCTTTTATAAAAAGCCTAATAAATTTTTCATATACATCTATACTGATAATTATCTTATCAGCTTGAGAATGCTTCGAAGCATTAGTTAATGCTTCCTTAATGCTAAGACTAATGACTTCTAAGTTATTTGGAGAAATATTATTAAAATCTCCTTTGTAGCTAAAGTCTACGGTGCAAAAAGAAAAGTTGTGGATAATTTCTTTAATATATTCTATGCCTACTTTATCCTTTGGCTTAATATTATGGACTGTATTTCTAAGTACTATTAAAGTATCTGATAGGTTTTCAATAGAGTCTTTAAGTAGCTTATCTGATTTTTCATTGTCCTTAGTTCGGAGCTTAAAGGAAGCCTGTAATTGTAGTAAAACTCCTGCAATTTTATGGCCTACAGTATCGTGAATTTCTCTAGCTATACGGTTTCTCTCCTTAACCTCTGTTATATAAACTATTTCCTTAGACATGTTTATTAGCTTTATTCTACTTTGTTCTAGGTCGTATCTGTATTGTCTTTCTCTATCATAGCTTTCTTTATAATTTGTTTCCTTCTCCTTTAGGCTAGTAGTCACAAAGGAAAAGAAGCAGCTCAATACTATTAATAGAGAAAAATCTCCAAACTGATTTAAGCCTAACGTAAAAAATCCAAATAATAATATAGGGATAATTAAAAAATATATTCTAACTCTAATAAAATCATAAGCCCCAATAGCTAATAAAATAATAAATAGTGAATTATATCTAGCTCCTACAGCTATAAGTGTAGCTTCTATTAGAGCTATAATAATATCTAAAGCTTCATGCTTATTATATTTTTCTCTATATATGTCAAAGGATATGACAACCAATAGAATTATTATTTCTGTAGGGGATATTTCATATGAAATTGACATTTTAAATATTGTGTATATTAGAATCAATAGTTTAAATATATAATGCATAAATTCATACCCCACTTAATTTTTCTATAGATTTTAATAGACTTCTACGTTTTACTGCAAAATTCCTTTTTAAAGCTCCATGTTATTTCTTCTATTTAATCCTAAAAGAAAAAACACTGTGGAAAATAATATAAGTATAATTACTTCTGTCCCTGCAATTTTTATATCAGGTTGAAAAAGCAGCTTCTCTATTCCTTCCAATGTCCAGGTTACAGGGATAAACCTAGCAAGCTGCTGTAGGAATTTCGGCATAATCTCTCTAGGCCAGAAGCATCCGCCAAGAAGACTCATTGGCAATATTATAAACTGCGAAGTTACATTGCCTTGTCTCATATCTTTAGACAGAATATTTATGGCAACTGCCATAGCTACACTACAAACACCGAAAATTATTAATAATAAAAACATTCCTTTAATAGATGGACCTAAATTTATATTTATCATTTTTGTTGCTACTGTAAAAACTATTGCAACCTGGATAAAAATAATAGTTATAAAGCTTAATATGTTTTGCAGCATATAGCTTTTAGAGCTAATAGGCGAACAGAATATTCTAGCATATGTTTTATATCTTTTGTCTTCAAGCATTAATCTAGCTACATTATTAGAAAGATACATCATAAACATGATTATAAATCCAAAACTTTGCAATAGCTTATCCTGTTTTCTATCAGTTCCCTCTATGTTTTTATACTCAACACCTAGGTTTCCACTTTTATAACTGTCTAAGCCCTTATAAAAGCTTTCATAGTCTCCTTCTGTAGCTCTAGCAATATTCTTAAATGAGTTTATATTGTTATTTAATGACATACTTAAAGGAATAGTATGTTCTGTATCTTTTATCTTATATGTATTAACTTTTGACTCTTTATTAGTGATTATATTTTCAGTAAATCCATTAGGAATATTTATTGCAAATTCTATGGCTCCCTTTATTAATTTATCCTTTATATCATCTTCATCTATGAATACTACCTCACAATTGTTTTCTAAGCTATTGATTAAAAAACTAGTTAGCTCTGTGTTGTCTCTATCTATAATTCCTACTGTTGGTGGGTAGCTAACATTAGTAAATTTGAGGGAAATCACCATAGTTAATATAGGCAAAATAATCATAAAAATTATATTACTCTTTTTTCTTAATATTCTTGTAATATTGTTTTTAAAAATAATCATGCTACATTCCTCCTTCCTAAAAGGGAAGATATTATAAAAGTTAGGATGGTAATGCTCCATATGGCTATTAGATAATTTTGAATCTCCTTATTGCTTCCTCCATATATACTATTAAATATTATATTTTGTATCATATAGTTAGGGGATATATATGAGGATATTAGCTTCATTTTAGGCGTAAATCCATCTATGGGGAAATAGCCTCCTCCTAAATAGGTAAATAATGCAACTGCTAAGTTTAATATACTTGAAGCTTTATTAGAATCTCTAAATATGCTATGAGTCATTATTCCTATACCTACTACCATAACTATAGCTGAAAAACATGTAAAGAGTATAATAGGCATATTATCGCCCCAGTTTGATTTATAGACAAATTTAGTGAAGCCGATCATAATAAGTACCTGCAAAATCAATGTGACTATTGTTCCTAACAATTTCCCCAAGAAAATCTGATAGTTTTTAATAGGTGAGCTTTTTAGCCTTATTTCTGTTTTTAAAATCTCATCCTCTCCAATTGCGTAGGCTCCATATATTGTCCCATACATTATAGACATAACCAGCATGGTTACAGCATAATAGTCTATCGCCCTCGGAAGATTTCCTGTTGAAGATATGGATATTTCTTCAATATTATCGCTATATATAGGGACAAAATTCTTCCTTCCTATTTCCTCTATTGCAATTCTAGAGCTACTCATATTAATAAAGCTTTCCACTAAATTATTAATAATTGAGCTTCTATAATTACTATACTGACTATTATATATCCTTATATTAGCCTCTTTTCCTAGTCCTAGCTCTTGAGAAAAATTTGATTCTATAATAACTATAGCTGAAGCTTTTCTTTCTCTTATTAAGCTAACTCCCTCATCATAAGAAGAAATCTCCTTAAGCTCAATAATGGACTTAGTATCTTCACTATTAATAAACTGATGAAAGGCCTCTCCAGCCCACCCTTTGTCCTGATTTAAGTAGCATATAGTGGTTTTTCCTATTGATGATACAATAAATGAGCTGCTCAATGCAGAGCCTAAAATTAATGTACTTAATAAGGGTAACAGCATCATGAGACTTAGGGTCTTTCTATCTCTAAGATTTCTTATTAGACTATAATAAGCTATATTAAATATATTCACATGCTCACCTCCTAATCTCTTAGTGACCTACCAGTTAGGGTTAGGAATACTCCCTCTAGATTTGGTCTTTCTATATTTATGTTCAATATATCAACTCCAGTGTTTACGATACAGTCAATTATACGACTAAGATTTTTACTATCTGCTTTAGACACTACAATTATTTTGTTCCCTTCTATTATGCAATCAATAACCCCAGTTATATTTTTAATATTATCTACTAGGGTAAAGTTTACAGAAGAAAGATCAAATGACACCCTATGGTCAACAGCTATTAATTCCTTTAATTCATCACCGCTTCCCTGAGCAATTATCTTTCCTTTGTCCATTATAGCTATATTGGTGCAAAGCTCTTCTACTTCTTCCATATAGTGAGAGGTATATATAATTGTAGAGCCATTTTTATTCAGTTTTTTTATTGATTCTAATATGTGATTTCTAGATTGAGGATCTATGCCCACAGTAGGCTCATCCATTATTATTAGTTTAGGATGGTGAGCTATAGCACAGGCGATATTTAATCTTCTTTTCATTCCTCCAGAAAGATTTCTTGCAAATGCCTTTTTCTTATCTTGCAGTCCTGTAAACTCTATAACCTCTTCCGCTCTTTCTTTCAGTAAGCTATCTCTAAGTCCATAAAGCTTTGCAAAAAATATTATATTTTCATAAACTGTCAAATCTGTATATATGGCTATATCTTGAGGTACTATACCTATTTCTTTTTTAATCTCATTACTAAATTTATTAATATTTTTCTGAAATACTAGGATTTCCCCCTTGTCTATTTTAGTTAATCCCATTAAAGCATTAATTGTTGTTGTTTTTCCTGCTCCATTTGGTCCTAGCAACCCAAATACCTCTCCCTCTTTTATAGACAAGCTTACATTGTCAACTGCCAAATCCTCCTTATAACGCTTCACTATATTCTTTATTTCAACTACCAAAGCAAGACCCTCCTTTAACTTTTCTCTATAATATAATCATAGTATAAAAAAATCTGAAAAGATAATGACCTAAATAACAAAACCATATGACATTTGTCATATGGTTTTGATTAATCCCCTATTTTTCTTAGCAACTCATCGATATTAGGGTATGGTGAGCTTAGAGCCTTAGCTTTTAGGAGCTCTTCCTTTGCAAGATTTAATTGTCCCAGGTCATAATATATAATCCCTAAAAGATAATGTCCATTTACAGGAGAAAGCTTTACAAGAGTTTTAGCATGCTCAACAGCCTCATTATATTTACCTGTAATTACCTCTGCCTTTGCTGTAATCCATAGTACTTCTATATTTATGTTTTTGTTTGTAGGCTTTAAATCTAAAATATCTTGGCCAATCTTAACTGCTTCATTCCAGTTTTGATTTTGGTCATGCTTATATAATTCCTCTAGCATAAGAAGAGCGTTATTGTTTCCATAGTTAAAGCCATAAGCTAATCCTGATGCTAGTATAGCTAATATTAAAATAATATATGTTGCTTT
The DNA here is from genome assembly GCF_900107485.1 of Proteiniborus ethanoligenes. Classification (NCBI taxonomy): domain Bacteria; kingdom Bacillati; phylum Bacillota; class Clostridia; order Eubacteriales; genus Proteiniborus; species Proteiniborus ethanoligenes. The sequence goes on along the minus strand of NZ_FNQE01000025.1, from coordinate 14,274 downwards.
ACTAAGATACCATTTGCCATTAAAAGGGGCTTTTACTATTCCTGATGCCAAGAATCCTCCTATCAGTCCTCCAATGTGCCCAAAATTATCTATTCTTTTGTTTACATACCCATAGCCTAAGTTAATAGCCAGAATCATAAATATACTCCGTCCAAAAAAAGCTCTAAAAAGTCTAGGGTGCTCAACTCCAAAATATAAAAGTGCACCTAAGAGTCCAAATATTGCACCTGAAGCACCAACAGCAGGATTTATAGAAAATACAAAGCTTAAGATACTTCCTAAAGTCCCAGCTATTAAATATATAACCAGGAACTTAGTATGCCCATATATTCTTTCAACAGTAGTACCAACAGCATGTAAGGAATAACAATTTACAAGCAGATGTGTAATATCAGCATGCAAAAATATAGGTGTAATAAATCTCCAATATTGTCCTTGAATAATTTTAATGTTTATTTTAGCTCCAAATAGCATGAGTAGTTCATTGTAGCTTTCTCCTGTTTTGGAAGAAATAAAGCTCAATAATCCCCACATAATTATGTTAATAGCTATTAAAACATAGGTTACTATAGGTTTATTCACTTTTATAATAGGTACTCTTGGTCTCTCCTCGAAACCATTTCCTTGGTTATAGGACTGAGTACTATATGGTGTGTTTCCATATTTGTAGTGATATTCATTCATAGTAAAAAACCTCTCTAATCTATAATCCTATTTATTATATGATTTTTACTCTGTTATTATATTCTATTGATAATTAGTAAACATTTCAACCCTTATTCATATACTTATAGTTATATGAATATGACTTCTTATAATGAGAAAATGTATAAAATCAGGATGATTTATAAAAATCAACTATTAAACTTAAATATTTTAATTTGTTTATTAATATATTTAAATTATTTTTTAATAATTTTAATAAATACTATTGACATATATAAAATATCTATTAGAATATTGATTAAGATGATAAATATATTAAAATAATTAAAATGACCTTTGGTTTTAGGAGGAGGAATGCTATGAAGGAGTTATTGTTAAAAAGAAAAGGCAGGTTTATCTTATATGTATTAGCTTGTTTTTTACCTGTAGTGGATACATTGCTTAGAAACTTTTCTTTTGCACTTATAATTGGAAGTATTGAAAAAGGACAAATGGACTATTTTGTAAAGGTCTTTGCACTAGCTATATTCTTTGCCGTTCTTGGTATATTGCTATTTATACTCTCTAGATTTATGAGAATAAGCTTTATGAGGGATACAATTTTAGATGTTAGAATACAAGCCTTTGATAAGATTCTTAAACATTCATATAAGAATTTTAGCAAAAAATCTAAAGATGTATACATATCAAATCTTATAAATGATATTAATGTATTCGAACAACATTTTTTTCATAAATTGTTAAATGTAATCTACTTTGGAGGCCAATATACTGCATCATTAATAATATTGCTTTTTCTAGATTACAAGTTTGCATTAAGTCTATTTGTAGTATCTATTGTTTTATTCTTCTTCAGCAAATCCTTTGAAAAGAAAACCGTGAAATTGCAAGAGGAAGTATCAGAAAACAACGAAAAGTTCACTACTAATATTGCAAATACATTTAACGGTCTAGAGATTTTGAAACTAAATAATATTGAAGACAAATTTTTAGGTAGCACACTAAAGGCTGTTGATAAGGTAGAGAGAAAAAAGCTACACTACACTGTTTTTACTGAAGGACAAAGAAACTTAACTAACTTTCTTGGCTTTGTAATATTCGTTGGGATATTAATCTACTCCATAAGTTCAATTTTAAATGGAGCATCCTTTGCTAAAACAGCACTAATGCTACAGCTATCCAATGGCTGTGTGTGGCCTATAGTACAATTGTTCCCATTTTTAAATGAATTAAGAGCATCTAATACTATTTACAATAAGATAACTAAAAATGATGAAGATACTAGCTCTAGTATTGTAAAAGAAAAGAATTTTGAATTTAATTCTGAAATCAGAGTAGAAGGCTTAAAATTCAATTATGATGGAAAAGAAATATTTAAAGGAGCATCCTTTAATATTGAAAAAGGTAAGAAATATTTACTCAAAGGAGAAAGTGGTTCTGGAAAGTCTACACTAATAAAGCTTCTATCAATGGTTGTAGATGACTATGAGGGGAGCATAACAATGGATGGAGTAAACTATAGGGAAATAAAAGAAGAAAGCCTAAATAATAATGTATCCTTTGTATATCAAGACGTGTTCTTATTTGAAGATACAATTGCTAACAATATTACATTATTCAAGGATATACCTGAGGAAAAAATCCTTAAGGCTGCAGAGGGAGCAGGGTTAATTGAATTCTTAAATGAAAAAAAATTAGGCCTACAAGAAACTCTGATGGAAAATGGTAAAAATCTTTCAGGAGGACAGAGACAAAGGATTTCCATTGCAAGAGCCATAGTCAAAAATGCTAGTATATTGTTCGTAGATGAAGGTACTTCAAGTCTCAATGAAGAGCTCGGTAGAGCTGTTGAAGATACTATACTTTCATTAGATAGCACAGTTATTGCTATATCTCACAGATATTATAAGGGAATAACAGAAAAATATGACTATGTACTTGAGGTTAAGAACGGTTTAGTAACTCAGTATAAAAGTCAAGATTACTTTAGCATGGAGGTGCTTGCTCTGTGAAAAAATCCATATATAAAGCATTACCATATCTTTTACTAGTTCTTGTCATTGCTTCAGCAGGCGCAGTATTGGAAGGCTACCTTTCAATTACTATGATGGATACTATAGATATGGCTGTTTCAGGCAATAGGGACATGTTCAATAAAGAAGCTATAAAGCTTTTATTGCTTGCATTATCACTTTTACCTGTAAATGTATTATTAGCCGTTGGGAAAGGACTCTACAAAAGAAAGGCTATCGTATCAGCTAAGGTTAACTATGTTAGTAGAATATTTAAAAAGAATATCAATGAATTTCAAAGAGATAATAATGCAAAGTATGTGTCTACCCTAACTAATGATGTTAATACTATTGAAACTAATTATATAGATGGTATATATGAAATAATACTAGGTGTGGTTTATTTTATAGTTGGAATTATAGTTATTGCATATGTTAGCCCCCTTTCTTTAGCACTAGGCTTAGGGATAGGATTTGTCAGTACACTTGTTTCAATATTACTTAATAAGCCTATCCAAAAGCATCAAGCTCAAAGAAGTGAATTGTATGAGGGTTATACTTCATATATTAAGGAAGTATTAAGTGCCTTTCATATAATAAAAGCAAATAATCTAAATGAAAAGGTTAAAAATGATTTTTTCAATAAAAGTAATGCAATACAACAAAAAGGCTATATCATAGATCAAATATCTACTTTTATTTTCTCTTTACAAAATCTTAATATGATGATTTCCCTCTTTGCATTGCTTGGAATAACTTCTTACATGGCTATAAAAGGAAGCTTAACACTAGGTGGAGTTATATTAATAGTAAATAATATGGAGAAAATAATTGTACCTATTATGAGATTTGGAGAATGGTTACCTAAAATATTGTCAACAAAAAAGTTGTTTGAGAAAATTGAGAATACAATGGAAAATCAAGATAATTATGAAGAAACCATTGTTTTGGAAAAATTCAATCATACTATTGAATTTAACAATGTTTCCTTTGGCTATGAAAATGGAGATGTGCTGAATAATATTAATCTATCTCTTAAAAAAGGTGAGAAATACTTAGTCATAGGCCCAAGTGGCGGTGGTAAATCTACCCTTTTAAAATTGCTTAGAAAATATTTCTCACCTAAAGATGGGGAAATATTAATAGATAAGGCAAATCTTAAGGATGTTACAAAAGGAAGCTACTTTAAGCACATATCTAATATAGAGCAGCAGGTTTTCCTATTTGAAGATACCTTAAGAAATAATATTACTTTATATAAAGATTTTTCTGAAGAGGATATAAATATTGCAATTGAAAGAGCAGGGCTGAAAAGTTTTGTTCAGTCACTTCCTCAAGGTCTTGACACTATGATTTATGATAATGGGAAAAATATATCAGGTGGAGAAAAAAGTAGAGTAGCCATAGCTAGAGGACTCTTGCAAAAAACAGACATTATCTTCTTAGATGAAGCCTTCTCAAGCTTGGATTCTAAAATAGCAAAGGAAATAGAAAATACTATTTTAAGTCTTGAGGGCATAACAGTGGTAAATGTAAGTCATGTAGTATTTGAGGATACAAAGACAAAATATGATAATGTGTATGTAGTTAAAAATAAAGGTGTATATTCGGTGTAAAGCCAAAAGGGGGTTATTGCTTTAATGGTAAAATTGAAGCAATAACCCCCTCCCCTTTTTAGTATTACATATAGCCTGTCCAAAACTAAACTAAAAGTCCAAAAGTCTTAAATATGTATATACCAATGGTAAATGTAAATACAGAAAGCAAAGTGGTTATTATGAATATATCTGCAGCTAGTTCTTCATCGCCATTCATGTTGCAGGCCATGACATAACTGCTAACTGCTGTAGGTGAGCCTAGCATAATATATAAAACTAATAAAGCATTCCCATTTATACCTAAAAGCACAGCAATAGGAGTAAAGACAATAGGTAGCAGTATAATCTTAATCGTAGCCGCAGCCATTGCCAGCTTCATTTTTTTGTTTTTAATCTGATCTAAGGATATAGTGCCACCTATGGCTAACATAGCAATAGGTGTTGCAATTCTTGCCATATAATCTACGGAAGTTTCTATAACTGCTGGAAGCCTAATGCCTAGTATGCAAAATGGTAAGCCAAGGACTATTCCTATTATCAATGGATTCTTTACAATATTAGTAAAAGTTGATTTTATCCCTATTTTATTATTACCTTCTGATCTTATGGTTAAGACAATAACTGCTAATATATTATATAAGGGAATAACAAAAGCAGTTATTAGTGCACCTTTTGTGACTGCATCACTACCTCCAATGTTAGATGCTAATGCTAGTCCTATAAGGGCATAGTTACTCCTGAAAGAACCTTGCACAAATGCACCTATAGAGCTTTTTTCTTTAATTAATAGTTCTGCACCTAGCCATATTAGTATAAATGATAAAAGAGTTGCAACAAGGGCAAAAATTAGCAATTTTAAATTAAAAAAATCATTAAAATTCGAACGAGAAATATCCCTAAATAATAGCATAGGTAATGCTATATTAAATAAAATAGTATTCATCTTCTTTATGCTGTGTTCATCTGTTATACCTTTCGTTTTTAAAACATATCCCAATATAATAATTATAAAAACTGGGAAAACAGCATTTATACTAAAAATAAAATTTTGAAATATCAAAGTTATCAGCCTGCTTTCTTGTTATGTTATGATGTGTTTATTAAACATGCCCAAAACACTCTAGACTTTTCTCAATAACATCATATTATTACAAGAAAGCAAAAAGAGCAATAAACATTAATGTTATAAATTATATTTATAGAAATAAGTCTTTGGTAACAAAAAATTAAAGAACTGACACAATGGTCAGCCCTATCTTATATTAAAATCTTCTCTAGTCTTTAGAAGGATATTATTATTCCTCTTATGAAATTATCCTTGTCTATAACTGCCCCTAAAATATCTCCACATTTCAAATCGCTAAAATCAATATTCATAGTTTTATCATTTCTCTGAAGTAGTATAATGACATCTTCTCTTATACTTAGTAATGGAGTTACTTCCCTGCTATTATCGTCAATATGCTGCTCAATTTCTATGGTTTTGTTTTCATGGTCTATTTTAGTTATCATTCCATATACGAATATTTCACCATTTAAATAATCACATTCTGGAAAATCCTTATATTTGTTTATTATAACCTTGTTTTCTTTGCTGTCCCATGTAACTTCACATCCTAAGCCATCTGCTACTGGTCTCAATGGAACAAACACTCGGTCATTGTATATGAAAGGCTCTGTATCTGTTTTTATATTTATTCCATCTACCTCTATCTTTATATCCTTTATAAATACATCTATTCTTTTGAAATATCCTCCTGCAAAGGCTGTAGCTGATAGTAAAAGTATTATTCCAACTAGTAAAAACACTAAGCTTTTTTTCATAAAAAAACCCCCTAATTTGCTTTTACTAAAATTATTGACAAAATTAAGGGGATTATACTAATATTTATTTTTCTAATACTTTTTTTAAGAAATGACCTGTATATGATTCTTTAATCTTGCATATTTCCTCTGGTGTTCCTTTAGCAATTACTGTACCACCCTTATCTCCGCCTTCTGGCCCTAAATCTATTATATAGTCAGAGGTTTTGATTACATCTAAATTATGTTCAATAACTACTACTGCATTTCCAGCATCTACTAACTGATTTAACACCTTAATAAGCTTGTGAATATCTGCTGTATGAAGACCAGTTGTAGGCTCGTCAAGAATATATAGGGTTTTGCCTGTACTTCTTTTGCTAAGCTCTGTGGCTAATTTGACCCTCTGTGCTTCCCCACCTGAAAGCTGCGTTGAAGGTTGACCTAGCTTTATATATCCAAGCCCTACTTCGTACATGGTCTCTAGCTTTCTCTTTATGCTTGGTATGCTATCGAAGAATTCTACAGATTCCTCTACTGTCATATCCAATATATCTGATATAGTCTTTCCTTTATATTTTACTTGCAGAGTTTCTCTGTTATATCTTTTGCCCTTACATACTTCACATGGAACATATACATCAGGCAAAAAGTGCATTTCTATCTTTAATATACCATCTCCTCTACAAGCTTCACATCTTCCGCCCTTCACATTGAAGCTAAAGCGGCCCTTACTATATCCTCTAGCTTTAGCCTCTGGAGTCATAGCAAATAAGTCCCTAATCTGATCAAATACTCCTGTATACGTTGCAGGGTTTGATCTAGGTGTTCTACCTATAGGTGATTGATCTATATCTATGATTTTATCAATATGCTCCATGCCTAATATGTCTTTATGTTTTCCTGGTTTAACCTTAGAGTTGTGTAGCTCCTGAGATAGTCTTTTATACAATATTTCATTTACTAATGTGCTTTTACCAGAGCCTGAAACACCTGTTATAGATGTGAACACACCTAAGGGTATCCTAACATCTATATCCTTTAGGTTGTTTTCTGCAGCGCCTAGTACCTCTACCCATTTGCCGTTTGGCTTTCTTCTCTTTTTCGGAATTTCTATTTTTTTAGTACCACTTAAATATTGGCCTGTAATAGATTCCTTGCATTTTTTTATATCTTCAAGGCTTCCTTCTGCAACTATATAGCCTCCATGAACACCTGCCCCTGGTCCTATGTCTACTATGTGGTCAGCACAATACATAGTATCTTCATCATGCTCTACTACTATTAAAGTATTTCCTAGGTCTGTAAGACTTCTAAGGGTTTTTAGTAGTCTATCATTATCTCGTTGATGAAGCCCAATGCTTGGTTCGTCTAATACATAGAGAACTCCTACTAGGCTTGAGCCTATTTGAGTAGCTAGCCTTATTCTCTGAGACTCTCCGCCAGAAAGAGTCCCTGCATTTCTTGATAATGTTAGATAATCTAATCCCACATCTACAAGGAACTTTAGTCTTTCTCTTATTTCTTTTAAAATTTGATATGCAATTTTTTCCTGCATTTTAGTTAAGCTTAAATTATTCACAAAGTCTATTGCCTGTCTTACGGACATATGAGTAAACTCTGAAATATTTAGCTCTCCTATAGTTACTGCAAGTGCTTCTGGCTTTAGCCTATTTCCATTACAGTCAGGACAAGGTATAATGCCCATAAAGCCTTCTATCTTATCGCGCATATAATCTGAATTTGTTTCACCATATCGTCTTTCTAGATTAGGTATTACACCTTCAAAAGGCGCTTTATATGTTCTCCATCCACCAAATCTACTATCAAATTCAAATTCTACTTCTCTTTTGCCTGTTCCATAGAGTATTTCATCTATTAACTTTTTTGGCGCACTGCTAATAGGATCATCCAGACTAAAATCATAATACTCTGCTATAGCAGTAAACATTTTAAAATAATATGTGTCTTCAGACGTGCTAGCATAAGGGGCTATGGCGCCTTGATTTATAGACAAGTTTTTATTAGGAATAATTAGCTCAGGATCTATTTTCATGTGGCTGCCTAATCCATTACAGGTTGGACACATACCAAAGGGACTGTTAAACGAAAATAATCTTGGCTCTAAATCATCTATGCCTACACCACAGTCAGGGCAGGATAGTTTTTGGCTAAAGAGTAATTCTTCCTTGTCTATTACATCAACTATTATTAATCCCTCTGAAAGCTTCAGTCCTGTTTCTAGGGAATCTGTTAGTCTTTGCTCTATTCCTTCCTTAACTATTAATCTGTCTATTACTACTTCTATATTATGTTTTTTATTTTTATCTAGCTTTATTTCTTCACTTAATTCCTTTAATTCTCCATCTACTCTTACTCTCACAAAGCCTTCTTTTCTTATGGTTTCAAATATTTTTTGATGCTCCCCCTTGCGCCCTCTTACAATAGGCGAAAGCAGCTGAATTCTAGTTCTTTCCTCTAAGGATAGTATTTGATCCACCATTTGGTCAACTGTTTGAGAAGTTATTTCCTTTCCACATTTATAGCAATGTGGTGTTCCTATTCTAGCATACAGAAGTCTTAAATAGTCATAAATCTCAGTAACTGTTCCAACAGTAGATCTTGGGTTTTTGCTTGTAGTCTTCTGATCTATGGATATGGCAGGAGATAAACCTTCTATATACTCAACGTCTGGTTTTTCCATTTGACCTAAAAACTGTCTAGCATAGGCTGAAAGGCTCTCTACATATCTTCTTTGACCTTCTGCATATATGGTATCAAAGGCAAGGGATGATTTACCAGAACCACTTAAGCCTGTTAATACAATAAATTTGTTTCTTGGGAGCTCTAGATTAATATTTTTTAAATTGTGCTCCTTTGCTCCTCTAATTATTATTTTGTCTTTTAACATTTCTGCACCTCGTTTTTCTTATCTGAGTATTTTAATACTAGATTCTTAGCTAATGCCCAGGATAACACAAATGCATTTTTCAACAGTCTACATGCATAAGTAATTATATTTTTTTCTTTAACTCGCTAATCTTATCTCTTAATTCTGCTGCTCTTTCAAATTGTAAATTTTCTGCAGCCTCAAACATTTCAATCTCAAGATTTTTAATATAAACCATTAGTTCATCTATACCCATTTCTTTCTTTGTATCAAAACCATATTTTTCATGGTCCTCTGCTACCTTAGTAGCTTCGATAACATCTCTTATGCCTTTTTTAATAGTTTGAGGAATTATATTATGCTCTTTATTATATTTTAACTGTATATGCCTTCTTCTATTAGTTTCGTCTATTGCTTTCTGCATTGAATTTGTTATTCTATCAGCATACATTATAACCTTGCCTTCTGAATTCCTAGCAGCTCTTCCTATAGTCTGTACCATAGATGTTTCCGATCTTAAGAAGCCTTCTTTATCTGCATCTAGTATTGCTACTAGAGAAACCTCTGGTAAATCTAGTCCTTCTCTCAAAAGATTGATGCCTACAAGAACATCAAACTTGCCTATTCTAAGATCTCTTATTATTTCCATTCTTTCAATAGTTTTAATATCTGAGTGTAGATAGGTAACTTTTATACCTATTTCTTTAAAATAATTAGTTAAGTCCTCAGACATTTTCTTAGTTAAGGTAGTCACTAAAACTCTTTCGTTTTTCTCTGCTCTAATGTTTATTTCTTTTACCAAATCATCTATCTGATTTCTCGTTGGTCTAACTTCAACTTCTGGATCTAATAGACCTGTTGGTCTAATAATTTGCTCTACAATTTGCTGACAATTATCTAGCTCATAAGGTCCAGGTGTTGCACTTACGAATAATACTTGATTAATATGCTTTTCAAACTCATCAAACTGAAGTGGTCTATTGTCAAGTGCAGAAGGTAGCCTAAACCCATAGTCTACCAAGGTAGTTTTTCTTGATTTGTCTCCTGCATACATTCCTCTAATCTGAGGAATAGTAACATGGGACTCATCTATTATCATAAGATAATCCTCTGGGAAATAATCTAGTAAAGTGTAGGGCTTGCTTCCTGGTGGTCTTGCACTAATATGCCTAGAGTAGTTCTCTATTCCTTGACAAAATCCCATTTCCCGTAACATCTCTATATCGTACATGGTTCTTTGCTGTAGTCTTTGAGCTTCTAAGAGCTTATCCTCCTTAGCTAGTTCCTTTAATCTTTCCTCTAATTCCTCTTCTATGCTCTTTATAGCTCTTTCAATCTTTTCTGGGCTTGTAGCATAGTGAGATGCAGGAAATATGGAAATATGGCTTCTAGTTCCTATAATCTCACCAGTCAAAGCATTGACTTCTGTTATTTTTTCTACTTCATCTCCAAAAAGTTCTACTCTAATAGCATGCTCATTAGACGAAGCTGGGAATATTTCCACCACATCCCCCCTAACTCTAAAGGTTCCTCTAACAAAGTTTATATCATTTCTTTCATACTGAATATCTACAAGCTTTCTTATGATTTCATCTCTATCCTTTATCATTCCTGGTCTTAAGGATAGTACTAGATTTTCATAATCGATTGGATCTCCTAATCCATATATACAAGACACACTAGCTACTATTATTACGTCTCTTCTTTCAAATAACGCAGCCGTTGCAGAGTGCCTTAGCTTATCAATTTCATCATTTATTGATGCATCCTTCTCTATATATGTATCCGTATGGGGTACATATGCTTCTGGTTGGTAATAATCATAATAGCTTACAAAGTATTCTACAGCATTGTCAGGGAAAAATTCCTTGAACTCACTAGTTAGCTGTGCCGCTAATGTTTTATTATGTGCTATTACAATAGTTGGTTTTTGAGTTCTTTCAATTATATTAGCCATGGTAAATGTCTTACCAGAGCCTGTAACCCCTAGAAGAGTCTGAGAGCTTAGGCCTTTATTTATTCCATTAACTAACTGCTCAATAGCCTGAGGCTGATCGCCAGTAGGTTTAAACTCTGATTTTATTTTAAATTTGTTCAAGGTATCACCTCAATTTATACTTATAAACCATAGTATCTCACAAAATTAATTTAATCACAATTTCGGAACACTTGTTCGTATTAATTATATATTTAATATTCATATAAATCAATATATCAAATATATTTTATTTTTCCAAAAAATTATTATTAATTTTAGAAGGTCATTTTGATTTAATGTGGAATATATAACTCATAGTAGGAGGTAATTTAAATGAAGAAAGGGATATTATATGTGTCATTGATGTTAACTTTAACTGCTTGCAGTCCTAAAAGTAATACACCTTTAGTTGACTCTAGCCTTTCTACAAATGTGACATCTGACATAGAATATAAAGTAGAGAAAACAATATTGTCTAAGGGCTTCCAATCTATCTCTCCCGCTGTTGAGTTAATGGAAAAAGACAGAGGTCAATACTTTTTAGTTAAATTTGGTGTAGTTGAATGCTCTACTGCCAGTGTTGACAGCATATCTAGGGTAAACAATGAAGTTAACATATATACCTCAGTAAAAAAAGAATGGGGTAAAAAAGATATAGTAGTTCCACAAATTTTGATTAAGCTTGAAGATATTGATGATTTGCCACTTAAGGATTTAAAATTCAATGTTATTCCTAGCAACTATAAGCCCATCCAAATAAAATTTGATAGGGCCCAGGTTCTTAATAAAATATATACTCAATTTAAGTATACTGCTAACACTATGCCCGTTGTAAGTCTTATAAAAGAAAATAGTGAGTACATATGGAATGTGAGATTAAATAATACATTTCTAAAAAATAATCCTAGTAGCCCTCTTTTTATGTTCAAAGCAAAAATCAACTCTGATAGTGGCGACATCTTAAATGCCCAGCCAATACTTTTATCTGAGACTATTGATCAAGGTAAGATAATTGACTATGCAAAGGATAGCTTTATTGCTTATGTCCAAAGAGAGGAAAACGACAATATATCTAGCGAAAGTCTTTGGTTATACGATCTTAACAGCTTTGAGAAAAGAAAAATTTATTCAACTAATAACTCTATTTTTTCTGTTGAATTTAGCCCAGATTTAAAAAAACTTGCAATAATTGAGTATAATGGAAAACTAACTGATTTATATGTAGTAAATTTAGATAGTAACCTAACTCAAAAAATTACTCCAATGGATCGCAGACATACGTGGAATATAAAATGGCAGAACAACCACATATTGTGCGCAGTAAATAATGATGATCAGAAGGTATCTTCAATAATTACTCTGGATACCTTGAATAATGAGGAAATGGTTTTGTTTAAGGTAAATTTAAATATTACTAATTTTGACGTAAATGGAGATGCCTTTGTTCTTGAGGAAAGTGATTTTACCAAAGATATTTCTAGTCTGTATTTTAAGAAAAGTGATGATAAATCAAGAAAAATCAGCTCTGGTATTGAGGGTAAATTTATAGACGATAATAGGCTAATTTATAGAAAAAAAGTAGAAAAAGAAGATAAATACGAATTGTATATCTATGATTTAAAGAAAAATGAGGAAACATTGTTAACTGATATTGATACTAGGGAATTTTCTATTGTCAATAAGGACACAATTTTCATAGTTGGTAAAAATAACACCTCCACTGATTATTCTATATATTTATATAATCTTAAAAAGGATGAATCCGAACTACTAGGACAGGTACTAGATAAGAATATTTATTATAGCCACAATTTAAACACAGGCTTTTTTAGCGTAGTTCCATCTTCAGATAATGCTGATTCTCAGTTTATATATGGTATTAATTTTGATGAACTTAATGAATATGAAAAGGATAGCTAAAAAGCTATCCTTTAATATATTCTCTCCATTATTTATTAATCTTTTCTTTCACTACCTCAATTGCTTTTTGAAGCTGAGTGTCCTCTTCTAGATTTTCTACACCTATTTGCTCAACATCCTTAGGTATCTCAACTATAATGTCAGGCTCTATTCCTATGCCTTGAATATTTCTTCCATTAGGTGTGAAATATTCGGATACAGTGATTTTAAACCCCGAGCCATCCGAAAGCTCTTTTATTCGCTGTACAACACCTTTACCAAAAGTAGTAGTTCCTATTATAGTACCTTCCTTGGTATCTTGAAGGGCTCCTGAAAGGATTTCTGAAGCACTTGCACTACCTTCATTTACCAAGACTGTTAAAGGTATTCCTAATTTATTTTTATCTGATTTTAAATATTCTCTTTCTTTTTTCTTTGTTTCTGTATAAACTATAGTTCCTTCACCCATTAATTCATCTGCAATTTTAGCAGAAATATCTAAAAGTCCTCCAGGATTATTTCTTAAATCTAATACTAAGCCTTTCATACCTTTATTTTGTAATTCTTTTAAGTGTGCCATAAAATCATTATAAGTGAAATCGTCAAAAGAAATGATTCTTATATATCCAATGTTATCCTTAAGCATGTTTGATTTAACACTTTTGATTCTGATTTCTTCTCTTTTAATATTTTTATCGAAAATTTGCGAATTACCCTCTAAGTCTTTTCTCATAATAGTAAGTAATACCTCTGTACCCGGTTCACCCTTCATATGTTTAACTGCTTCATCCATTTTATCAGCAGTAAACTCCCTGCCATCTACTTTAATAATTTTATCTCCAGGTTTTATACCTGCTCTTTCTCCCGGGGTATCTTCTATAGGCGATACTACAGTTATTAGATTGTCATCTCCTGGAGCAACATAAACACCAATCCCTCCAAATACACCTTTAGTATGCTCCATAAAACTTTTAAATTCATCCTTTGTCATGTACACTGAATAAGGATCTTCAATAGCACTAAACAGACCCTTCAGTTGTCCTTCTAATAGCACATCTTCATCTACATCTCTTAGATAATATTCTTTTACTATATCTTCTAAAAGAATGTTCTTAGAATATTTCCTATATACACTTGCTAAGTCATTGTATTCACTTTGAGTAATAATAACTTTATCTTTAAGAGATATCTGTATCATATTACTAAAAACAAATGTGGATGCACTAGTTACTAATACTAGCAAAACAGCTATAATCACTGCTCTTTTCTTGGATATCATATTGTCACCTCAATAAGCATTATGTTATCTATTTTATTAAATATATGTAAACATTATACCATTATAGTTCTGAATTTTCAAAAGATATATGATAAAAGCATTCAGGAAATCGAGTTAGGTCATTTTCCGCAGTCTCGCAACTCAAATTT
>NZ_FNQE01000024.1 GCF_900107485.1 Proteiniborus ethanoligenes | reverse complement strand
TTTATCATTTCTTCTTTGAATGTAGTATTCCTTTTTTCTAGTGCTTGACTCCCTAATGGTCTCATCAAGCATTTCTAGAGCTTCCTTCACTATTTTAACTCCTATTTCATCTAGGGATTTTCCTGTATTTATGATGAAATGAGAAATGTCTTTACTATCTAATATTAGGTCCTCTAAATTATTTTTCATATCCAGGGTGATTTTTTCTACTATTTCGTGTATAATTGTATTCATAAGAATAGCCTCCTCTGTGTTTTGGTGTGTTGCTTTGACACTTCCATCATAACATATGGGGCTATTCTTTTTATATTTTTTCCTACAATTATTTTACACTAAGGTCAATATAGGTATGATAGCATTTGAGGCTTTTAATTTAATACCTTCCTGGATTTCCATTTTAGAAACTTCATCACTAGCCATAGGCTTTGCAGTGTCAGAATTTAGCTTCCCAGTAAGCCTTGCTCTTCTTTCAGCATGATACATTGGCCCTATTTCTTTTTGAGTAATAGCCAATACTAACACCAGTAATATTGCAATTATGTTATAGAAAGTATAAGGAATAGATTTTAAAAACACAAAGTAAATATTTTCTGAAACCCCAATAGCTTCATAAGCATTTCTCATAACTCCTATTTCATATCCTACCCATGTAGATACCAAGGCCATACCTGCAATAGGAGCTGCTGTTGAGTCTATAATGTACGAAAGCTTTTCTCTAGATACTTTCATCTTATCAGACAAAGGTCTCATAGTAGGACCAACTATAAGAGTATTAGCATAATCATCAAAAAAAACAAGAACCCCTAATATCCAAGTGACTATTTGAGCTCCTCTAGCAGTTTTGGTTTTTTTAGCTAATGCCTCAGCTATAGCTTTTGTTCCTCCCATTTTTGAAACTACACCAATCATTCCACCAATGCTTAAAGTAAATATTAGTATTGCCGCATTCCACGAATCTGATGCAGAACCTAGTAAGTATTCATCTAAGGTTCTTAAAAATGCATAAAAAGGATTTCCTCCATATAATAATAAAGCGCCTACAAATACTCCAAGAAATAATGACAATAGGACCTGCTTTGTAATAAATGCAAGAACTATAGCTAGTAAAGGTGGTAATAATGAAATCACACCAAAATTAACACCTCCATCTTCTGGTGATTGAGCATAGGCTGTGAAGGAAACAATACATAGAGTTAAAATGATTGTAATTATGATAAGCAATCTTTTCTTAGACATCAATAATTATCCCTCCTTTTTTTAATTGTACTGCCCTCCTTTCATTTTTCTTTTATTATTCATTATTCAATGCTTATCATAATATTCCTTCTTTTGTAATAAATTAATTATTTTCTATTTAATTACAATTTTAGACAGCAAAAAAGGCCATATTGGCCTTTTTTTCAACTATTATTTATCTGTAATATTTTTGCACGCCATAATTACGTGTCTTAGTAAAATAGCTGATGTAACACTACCTACTCCTCCTGGAACAGGAGTAATGGCTTTTACATTTTCAACTACATTATCATAATCTACATCACCACATATCTTTCCTTCCCCAGCATCATTAATCCCTACATCAATGACTATACTGTTTTCACTAAAATAATCTTTACCAAGCATTCTTGCTTTTCCAACAGCAGCTACTACTATATCATTTTTAGCTGTCAATTTAGGTAAATCTTTAGTTTTAGAGTGGCATATTGTAACTGTAGAGCTTTCACCTAAAAACATCATACTAAGAGGTCTCCCGACTACCATACTTCTATTTATTATTGCTACATTTGCTCCTACTAAAGGAACATTATAATGCTTTAATACCTCTATTACTGCCTTTGGAGTACATGGTACAAATCCGTCTATATCGCCTTCAAACACCTTTTCTAGATTAAGTGGATGCATACAATCAACATCTTTTTTAGGATCTATTAACTCCTTTATTATCTCATAATCAATATGATCTGGTAAGGGTCTAAACATTAATATCCCATGCACCGTATGATCTTCGTTTGCTTTTTTAATAAGCTGCACGAATTCATCCATAGGAGTATCTGCACTTACTTCAAATACACGTGCCTGTATACCTACAGACTCGCAGTTTTTAATAACACCCTTCTCATAAGAAATATCATCTGCCCTATTACCCATTCTTATTATACCTAATGTGGGAATAATATTTCTCTGCTTTAGAGTCTCTGCCTCAGCTATGATTTTTTCCTTTATAGCTTTTGCTACAGGAGCACCCTTTAAAATTTCAGCCATATGTAATCATCCTTTCAATTTATATATTTAAAATAAAAATATAGAACTTTTATATTCGTTATAAAACAAGACTGTACCAATGCCCTTGAAAATTATGTCATTCTCTAATATATTAGCATATTTTAAACTTTTTATTCAATCATTGTTATATTCCTCACAAAAAATTAAGCCTTATCAAACTCTGCTTGTTATTCAGGATTTAATAAGGCCTATGATTATATTTATTAAAATGTTTTAATTTTCGATTATTCTCCTTGCAGTAACAAATCTATTCTTATAGTAGCTAGAATTCACTTCTTCTATTACTACTTTTTTTTGACCAGTAGAAGCATGTATCATTTTGCCGTCTCCTATATATATGCCCACATGTGATATTCTTTTTTTCCCTGTTGTATCGAAAAATATTAAATCCCCAGCTATTAAATCTTCCTTTTTTACGGTAGTACCTACTCCAGCCTGTTCACTAGATGAGCGTGGCAATTTTATACTTATTTGCTGGTATGCAGCATAGGTTAAACCTGAACAGTCATAGCCTTTGTTCCCTGCCTGAGCATAAGCATAAGGTTTGCCAATAGCATTGTGTGCATATTCGATTACCTTGCTTACGTTAGTAACACTATTTCTATTGAAGCTAGCTCTAGATAACTGAACATTTTCCTTATTAAGAGAAACTAAAAGTGGGTTTACTGCAAATTCGTTTCCTTCTTCATCTAATAATATAAACTGACTATCTCTAAAATCTTTTATATATAGAATATCTGCTTTACGAATATGTAAATATTTATTGTCCTTATTCTTAACTGTCATAGCTGCTGTTGCTGTACCAAGAGAAATATTTTCCTTTTCAATAAAGATTTCATCCAGTATCGAAAGGTAAACATAGCCCTTCTTTTCATCCTGTGTGTTAAATAAACCAAACTCTCCATGATTATCTATTAGACTAAGTAGTTCTCCAGCCCCTAGCTCTTTAACAATACTAGAGTTAAAGTCTGCTTCTGAATACATTGCTGCTGGTATATCTTTAAGCTTGTATATCTTAATTTTTTTTGTTATGGTTATTAAATCTTGCTTGTCCGCATAATACGTATCGTTTTGTTCACTGATAATATATTGATTTTCATTTTCTCCAGAAATATATACTCTAGCTCCTTGGGAAAAAGTTGTAGCGTTTGTGCCTTCCTGAGCTAATAATGTAATATCCTTTAAAAATACGCCTACATCAGCAAACGCTGTATTTGTTAAAAGCATCAAAGCAAATCCAACTAAAGCAGCAAAACATTTTTTCACTACTCCCCACATCCCTCCAAAAAAATCAAAGCTACACTCAATTAACATCATTATATTATAAAGCTATTCCATTAGCAATATAATGTTACAAATATATTGCTTTATAAGGAATAAGCTCTTGCTTTTAATAAACAAGAGCTTGTATTATTATCATGTTACATTTCTAATCCATTTTTTAGATATCACTCTGGGCAATCCTATAGTGGCCTTTACTACCTCTTCCAAGGAAACAATAGCCATAACATAATATACTGGTAATTTAAATACTAATGCTCCTAAAAATGCTAGTGGAACTCCTACCAGCCATACAGAACCCATTTCTAGCAGCATAGAAAAGGTTGTATCTCCACCACCCCTAAGTACTCCCACAATCAAAGTTCCATTAAACATCTTCGCAATTAGGTAAATAGCCATAACAGCAAGCATCTTTTTTGAAGTATGGAACAGTTCATCTGTTAAACCATTAAAGGCTTTTAGTGTGAATCCCGAGGTTAAATATAGAATAACTCCTAAAAATAATCCAGAGGTTGTAGCAATAAAGAGATACTTAACGGCGTATGAGTAAGCTTCTTTCTCTTCATTTGCTCCTATTTTATTTCCTACCATAACTGTGCATGCATTTGCTAAGCCTCTAGAAATAACTAAAAAAATATTTTGTATAGTATTAGCTATTTGAACAGCTGCTGTAGCTTCTTTTCCTATTTTAGCATAAGCTACTGAATACATAACATTTCCTAAGGACCAGAAAGTTTCATTTACTATTACAGGATAAGTAGTTTTAAAATATTTAAAAACAAATTCTTTATTCCAATTGGTTAATTCTTTAAGGCTTCCTGCTAAAGGACCTTTGTCAGAATATATTGCGTATAAAATAAAAATAATCTCAACTATCCTTGCAATGAGAGTTCCATAAGCCGCACCTTTAATCCCAAGCTCTGGAAAACCAAATTTTCCAAAAATAAGCAGATAATTGAACACTGTATTAGTTACAAAGGATATACCACTAACTACCATAGGTGTTTTGGCTTGTTCAATGCTTCTAAGAGCAACACTAAAAGCAAAGCTTATACCTGTAATAATATAGCTTAAAGATACTATCCTTAAATAGTCGCTCCCTAATCTTACTACATCTGCTTCTTTTGTAAAAAACATCATGATATATTCTGGTTTAAATAATGCTACTGCAGTAAATATTACCCCCACTCCACCGCACAGGATTATTGCCAATCCTAATACTTTTTTTATATTATCTGTATCTTTTTTTCCCCAAAATTGTGCTATGAAAATTGAAGAACCACTATTAATTCCAAATGCTATTAATGCATAAAAGAAAAAAAACTGATTAGCTAATCCAACAGCTGCGATACTACCTTCTCCTAGACTAGTAATCATCAATGTATCTATCATGTTCAATGAAGATGTAATTAGGTTCTGTAGAGTTATTGGTAATGCTATTGCAAACATTGATTTATAAAATGCTTTATCTCTTTCTATAATTCTCATTTGATATCCTCCAAAATGCCTTAAATTATTTCATTAGTACATTATATCAAAAAATGTCTTGTATACATAGAAGTATTTCATATCATTTAAAAAGCAGGAGAGATTATCCCCTACTTTATTTCTGAAAGTCTTATCAAATATTCTATACAGCTAACTTCTCCACCAAACATGTTTTCTCTCAATCTCCTTATATCATTAACAGTTACCTTATCTGCTTCCGTTCTTTTTTCATGTGATATTCTATTTCGTAGAATATGTATGTTGTGAAGCTTTGTTTTAAAGTCTTCATTGTAAATCCTTAATATTTTATCTCCA
The DNA here is from genome assembly GCF_900107485.1 of Proteiniborus ethanoligenes. NCBI lineage: Bacteria > Bacillati > Bacillota > Clostridia > Eubacteriales > Proteiniborus > Proteiniborus ethanoligenes. The sequence continues at coordinate 58,803 of NZ_FNQE01000024.1, read as the reverse complement.
GCCACTTCAGTACTATAATATTCCTTAATTATTTTTTCATAGTTCATTAAAATATGTTTAAAGTTTCCAACCATAGGGTCTGGATGAAATTTTAATAACAATTCATTTGCTCTTTCATTTGGCCTTATTTTTAACTCTGGATATTTGTTGCTTATGTATTTTTTCATAGAGGGAAATGCCTTGGTTTTTATAATATTCTCGAAGACATCAGTGTATGAAATCCCTACAGGAGATTGATCAAACTTTGTCTTTGAATAAATACTATTTAATTTTTCTCCTTGAACTATTTTCGTCAAATTAAAATTATCCAGCTTATTCCATATGTTTTTTATTGACATGTTCTTTAGTGTATCTATATGATCAATATTTAGAGATATATCTTGGAAATAATCTCCTGCCATTTTTACAACATACTCGTTATATTCTTCTTTTTCTTCTTTTGATAATGCCCTGTCTTGATATGAATGTATGGTTGAATCTGAATTAATATGTGATTCTAGCTTTTTGAACATCATTAAGTTTAACTCTTCTTGTCTTTCTATTACTCTTATTGCTGCATCTGTTACCTTCTTGTGTTTCTCTAATAATTCTTTATAATCAGTATCAGTATTGGTATCATTAGTAACATTAACTTCATCTTCTATTATAGATTTTTTGTTAACATAAAATTGAAAAGCTTTGGATACAAATATTTTATCTTCTTTTAATATTTTTCTCTTTATTGAAGCTCTTAAGGCTTCAGCTTCCTCATGCTTAGAAAGGACATATATGTCTTCTGATAACCCTATGTTTTTATATAGCTTTTTTTCTTCTAAAGTAGAGCAGCCCCAATGAGTTTCTAACAAATCCGATTCATCTATTACATCATTAATCATCTGTTCTTCACTTATTGTTTTGCCTTCTTTTTTTGCTTGGTATAAAGCCTCACAAGCAATTCTAAGGAGACCAGGAAAACCTCCACTTACTTTTTTCAACATTTCTCTTTCATCTTCTAATACCACAATCCCACTTTTCTCGAAAGCTTTATCAATATATATATTTATCTCCCTATCTCCAAACAACTCTATCTGTTTAGGAGTAAATATACCAGGTAGTCCTGAAACATCTACTGTATAAGAAATTTTTTGAATCTCTACTCTACTTGTAACTATAAAGTGAACATTAAATGAAGATGTATCATTGGCCACATCCCTAAGAAAAGAATAATTTTCTTGTGCCATCTCCATTTTTTGATACTCTTTAATGTTTTTAATCATCTTGTCAAAATCATCTATTAAAAAGATTGTGCCTATTTTTTTTATATATAAAAACCTAAAAATATCATATAAGCAGTCTCTTATTTTGTTCTCTTCTGAATAGTCCTTGTATTCACGAAATATTTCATCACATTCCCTTTTAATATCCTTTATGATATATTGGTTATATTTAATTTCATATTTTAAACATCTCCTCAGTGTTTCAAGAAATTCTAAAGCACTTTTGGGATCTGTTTTATCTGTTTTGACTATTAATGTTGTCTTTTTGTTAAATTCAGCTAGATACTTTTCTTTAGTGTCTGGAAAATTAATATAATTTAGCAGTGAGGACTTCCCCACACCGTCATCATTTATTATTGCAAAGTTATTTCTTTTTGCATTGATAATATCATAAATGTCCAAAACTAAATTCTCATCACCAATATAGTCTTCACTATTAATAACTGGACATTTATTGGCTAATATGCTATTCAGCATATAAAATCCCCCTTTATATTATTCTATTTATTTCTTCTATCTCGTCAATGCCGCAAAGTATTTGCATATCATTTGCTTCTAACCACTCTTTCCATTTTGCTCCGCTTACATTTTTATACCATAGTCGCCATAGTTCAAGAGTAAATTTATAGGAAGCTACATCCTTTTCAGTTGCTTTTTCTAGTATGTTTTTTTCCACTAATTTATCTGCGGAACCCTTAATGTAGTCTTTAAAAAATCTACCCTCTAAGTTGTATTCGGTATCGATAACTTTAAATATTTCTATAAGCTTTTTTATGTCTAAACTGTCATTATCATGTTTAAGAAATCTTCCTAACAAGATTATAATAGCTCTTTCACAAGGATCTACTATTATCTCTTCTATATTAATAAACAAATCTGAGCCTTTTAAAATTTCTTGAACTGCAAATTCAACATCTAATGGATATACAGTGTTTTCTTTCTTCTCTTTATTTAGTTTGTCAAGTATTTTTAAGCAAATTTGTACAATATAATATGGATGCCCTTTTGTATATTGCATTATGGACTCTATACTTTCATCTGTATAGACTAGGTACTCATTTACTGGTTCTTTAATCAAGTTTATAGCAGCAGCTTTATCTAAAAATCCTAACCTTATTCTCCTGCTAGAGTCGGCAATACGTGCTACTGTTACTTCTGTCCTGTTTACAATGTCTTCTCCTCCGGCAAATATAAAACATGTTTTTCTTAAACGATCAAGAGCAATCCTTCTAAGATCTGGTAGAATATTTTCAACACTATTGTTAAAGGATCTTAGGAGCCCTTCAAATTCATCAATTAAGATTATCAAGGATTTTTCTCCAATGTTTTCTTCGATTTTTCTTAAAAAAGCATCAAACTTCTCCATTGAATCTCCACTACCCATAGAAAATTCCTCAAGGGATACCTCTCCTAAATCAATGCCATAATCATATTTAAATGAATCAATAATTTTACTTACAAAAAGCTTATAAATAAGCTCATCTGTAGTTTTAGGCAATATGCCACTATCTGCGTTACATAATACTGAATAACACCTTTCATTTAAGCTTGTCTTAACATAATTTAGCAGGGAAGATTTCCCTACACGACGTAGACCATGAATAAAAAAGGAATGATCTCCTCTTTTTAAGTCTAAAAAATTATCATGTATATCATTTATTTCTTCTTCTCTACCGTAAAAATATGTGCTTTCAGCACCTGCTGGAGCAGTTAGGTACAAATAAGTAGGAGTTCTTTGAAATTTGTTAATCCTATCCTCTATCCTGATGGGAATTTCACAGGTATAATAGTCCCCTTCTCCATCTTCAATATATTTTAAGGTGATTATTGATACATAGTCTCCCGCCTCGCTGAAACAATAATCAAATTTAAAGCTAGTACCCTTATTTTTTCTTAAACCTCCAAGATTTAAATACTTAGATTCTATAAGTTCTATACCTTTACGCAGTTCTATGCTTGCACTGAGCTCATTAGCTATAGCCTCACCAGTATTTTTTACATGAAAATGGAGCACTGTCTCTAACCCTAAGCTATCCATATTATTCAAAAGCTTGCACTGTAGGTTTACTCTTTTTCTAAGCCTTTCTCTTTCTTTTATACAGGCTAAATCAAGATTATCACAGATACTAATATATTTTTTTCTATATTTATTATTCTTTATTTCTGTAAAGGACTCTCTTATTGTTAAAATTTCATTTTTTATTTCCTCTATTACTCTTCTTTTATCTACTGTATTAATTATGTTATTATAGGAGAGTTTTAACCTCCAAATATGTACAAACTTTTTAAAAGCATCTAAATTATAAGGTGCTATTTTATTTAGGTATCCATTTTCTTGTAACTTAAAAAAAGTGCATATATATTTAGTAAATTTAAGATTTTCGAATAACTCTTTTGAATCATTAATGCTTTTATAGGCCACAAGTATATTATCTATTGCAGTATCAAAGGAGATTTTCCAATCAACCCCTATTTTTGAAGAATAATATGTAACTAATAAAGCCTCAAAAGAGAGATGCAAAAGCGGTATATACAATTTATTTTTTTCTAAGATTATACTGTTGATTTCAATATATTTTAGTACAAATTCACAGAAATCCTTAATATTATCTTTTTCAACTGCAGCTTTTATTACTTGCAAGCTTTTATTAGATAATGACTTTAGCTCAAGTTCATCTAAGATATTAACATTATACCTATCCTTTATTTCCAGCTTCAAAATCTCATACATATCTACTGATAATTTGAAGTTTTCTATCTCTAGAGCTAAATATGGCACAAAATTCAAAAAATCTTTTGTACTTAGAAACATGCTTGAGTCATGAGTTAGAGCAAAAAACTTATCTAAATCATAGTCATCATTGTAAGTTGTTAAATAATCATCAATCAAATATTCTTCAGTAGATGCTATTTCTTCTTGAGGAGAGTTTATATCCTCAGTTATTTCATTTTCTACTCCTATTAACAAGCTATTGATCATATTGAAGCACGAGTTATATAGTTCTCCTAGAAAAAATTTCACTTTGTTAATTTCTCTAACTGCTTCTATACTCTTATTTTCTAAAGCATAATTAAATGAAGATATAACATGTATTAGAGGGTCATTTTTATCCCTAAATAGCTCTTCTAGTTTATTAAGAGTAACATGATTAGAATCCATTTTTACGACAATAGAAATAGCTTTTAATACATAGCTTAATTCCTTTATATTATAATCAATTCTGCCTTCTTCTGCCATTATGTAGAGTTTGCAAATATTTTCAGATACAAGTGCAGAATCTGATCTATCAAATACTTCTACAAATTTAGGGTTATTAGCTTCTTTAAAATTCAATAATGCCTCACGCCATTGCTTTATTTTCATTAACATTTGGCCGTATCCAATAAAATAATCAGGATTATCATTATAATATTTTAAACAGGTATTAGTAAGTTCAAGTATCTTCTCTTTTTTCTTTTCTTCAGGTATATTTAATACACCTATAAATTCTGGATATTTATATTTATATAATTGGTTAAAGCCAAATAATTCAACCATCAATAAGGTAACTATTTCTTTAATCCTTGCCCTTTCTTCTGCTTCTAATAAAGGAAATAATTCGCCATAGCAAGCTGTTAACCTGTTAGTAAGTATTTTCTCTACATAGGGCTCTAATAAGTAAACTTCAGAGCGATATTTATCATTTATATCTTTTAGGATTTCATACATTTTAAAACTTGTTGTTTTTATTAAACTTAATATAGATTCTATGTTAAGCTCACTGTGTAAATCATATTCTACAAAAAATTTGAGCAGGCTTTTTTTCAGCTCATACTGATTATAATTGCTAAGTATTTCTTTAACTTCATCATAATTCAATAAAAATTCATTATCATACCTACAAATAGAATATATTATACCTGTTAATGATCCCTTGTCTACAGCAATGCAAAACTCATTAAACAGGTTAACCTTAGATTTATTATTTTTTTCGTTAATTTTTCTGCCTAGAACAATTAAAGTATTGAAGTTTTTCTTTGTACGAATCCATAGTTTATTGTTTTCTCCATCTAATAAAGTCAATAACATTTGGGTAAGATCATTTCTATCCTTTAATATGCACGTAATAGCCACCTTTCTAAAAGGCTTTAAATTAAATTTTTTCTCATTTTTAAACTGAATAAAAGCATCATAATAAAGAAAAACAGCTTCATCAAGTTGATTCTCCATCTCTATCAACAAATCAGCATTTGTCTTTTTAATATAACGATCTCCAGGAAAGGTTTTATGCAATATTGTATATATTTCTAAGCCCCATATTTGTTTATTATATTTAGAAAGGCAAATGTTAAACTCTCCTAACTCCTTATCTCCAGGCGGATTCGGATATCTTTTTACAAATCTTATTACATATTTTTTTAATTCAGCTATCTCTATTCCTTGAATGCTAAGCATAAGATCGCATAAATTAATCATTTGGTATACATCCTTTAGGCTAGGGTCAATTTTATATCTTGTATTAAGATATTCCTTTAGTTGTGGGAGATAAGAATTTTCAGAGGCCCATTCAAAAATGGTCCTAGAGGACACTCCGGCTTCATATGCTCTTTTCATATTTTCAAAGGCATTATCTAAATCCCCTTCATTTCCATATTTAATTGCAGATACCTTATGCATTAGACCTTCATCTAATATACTATTTTTAATTACATCTATGTAGTCTGTTACAGATTTAATGAATGTCTTTTTATCAAACTCACCATATATGGGTTCATTATTTAATTTTTCAATATTGTCAGCAAAAAAATATATTAATTCTTTCTTTTTATCATTATCCTTTGTTATCTTCATTTCTTTGAAATTAGCACTTTGAGCTTCGATCCAGAAATTATTGACTTTACAAAAGTCTTTTAATATTTTATAATCGTAGTCCTTTGGATTTTTAATTAATTCTAGGAAATATATATATACCATATATCCACATTTTTTTTGTTCTAATAAATCTAATCCGTTTATTTTTTCATAATTATAATGGTTAAAAATATGCTTCCAGGTCTTAGCATATCTAGGGCTAAAAAAAAGCATTATTAAATAAAAAAACAATCTATCAGAACTGTCCATTTTTACATAGTGATTATTATCTAATTCCTTTCCAACACTATTTCTTGTGAATGAAGGAAAATATTCTAGAGATATTCTCTTTATGTATTTTTGATTTTGAATGTAGCTTATACTTTCATTAAATTTTCCATCTAAAATTATTTTTTGAAAATTACTAATAATTTCAGGAAAATTATTTTTTTCATCCTTATTGAACATAAATTCACTCTCCTTTTTAATTCTGCTGCTTTCCTTATCCCTCTATATTCTATATGATTCTACAATTTTCCTTTAATTTTTCCACTTTTCACAGTGATATAGTGGTATTAGATGATACCCTTAGATAGGAATCTATGTAACAAAAAGAAAACTCAGTGCCTTTTAAGCATTGAGTTTTCATAAATTGTATTAAGTAAGTCTATAAGCCGAGTTCTGTATTAGACGATCATCTATCTAGACCTAATGTTGCCAATAGGTTCCAGCGACCTACCTTTGGGATGGCGACGGGCAGCCGCCTTTTCTAGTCCCTACTTGGTCTTGCTCCAGATGGGGTTTACATAGCCAGCTAGTCGCCTAGCTGCTGGTGAGCTCTTACCTCGCCTTTCCACCCTTACCAGATAGCCCCTTCTATGGACTATTTCACTACATGCTCAGTTGTTACACCGAAAAAGAGTTCTGGCGGTATATCTCTGTTGCACTATCCTTGGGGTTGCCCCCACTGGGTATTACCCAGCACCCTGCCCTTTGGAGCTCGGACTTTCCTCATGCAAACGCATGCGATCATCTGGCTTACTTAAATATTCTTTTTACTCCATTAAATATAGCATAATGCTAAGCCTTATGTCAAATGAAAATAATCCTTCTAATTCCATCATTTTATAGTTATTTTGTTATAGTTCTTTAGGCATTAGTTTTTACTGTATTAATATAGCCCTGTTCTCTATAGTATAAAATTCTACCACAGTTATCGCAATAAGTTATTTCATCCTTGTTTTTTAGCTTACACATAATAAATAAAGGGATAGTAATATGACATCCTCTGCATTTACCATCAATCACCTCTGCAACAACCTTCCCTTTTTTTTCTTTTAATGTACTATATTTTATCTTTTGCTCTTCATCTAACTTAGATAATATTATTTCTAGAGCAGCTTTTTCTTTTTTTATTTTTAATTTTAACCTTTCAGCTACAGCTTTGTATTCCTCTATGTTTTTCTCCATTTCTGCCTTAAGCGCATTATATAGGCTAGTTGACTTGTTTAATTCTTGCTCTAATTTTTCAGTTTCTTCCATAAGATTTAAAATATCTTTCTCTAGCTTTATGGATTCTTTTTTTATCTCTTGTGCTTCCTTGCTCATGAAGGTTAGCTGCTTTAGATCTGACACGCTGCCGTCATAAAGCTTTTTCTCCACATCGCTTAATTTACAAGTCATCTGTTCTAGTTTACTGCTAGCTCTTTGTATCTTTACTTCATCTACTTCCTTTTGAGTTTTTCGATGTGTTATGTCATATTCTACTTGCTTGAGTCTAACCTTTAAATCATCCATTCTCTTTTCGTTTTCAATTTCCTTAAGCTTTAGTAATAGTTGTGCCAATCTATTATCATGTTGTTGCAACCTCCATAAAAGTTCCAACTGGCTCATCCTTTGACCTCCTTAAGGCTAATAAATGTAGGTTTATAGTTAAACAGTAATAAAAGGAATACTTTTTTCTTCAAAGCTGATTGTACTTACTTTTCCTTTAGTCATTTCATCTAAATAATTTTTTATATAAGACATTGCTAAATTTTCAGTGTAAAAATGACCTGCATCGATTAAGGCTATGTTTTTCTCTAAAGCAATTTGAGCATCATGATATTTAATATCTCCTGTAACATACGTGTCCGCACCACTAAAGTGTACATCATTTAAAAAATCAATCCCACTCCCACCACAAATTGCTATTCTTTTTGTAATTCTACTTGTATCTCCATATACTTTTATACTATCACAATTTAAGGTTTCTTTCACCTGTTTTGCAAAATCTAATAAGGTACTTTCTTTTTCCAATACTCCAACTCTACCATAACCATAATCTTTTCCTTTGTTGTAAAGTTCGTAAATATCATATGCAACTTCTTCATATGGATGAGCTTTTAGCATAGAGTCTAATACTTTTGTTAGACCTTCATCTGATACTATAGCTTCTATTCTCTCTTCTTGTACAAATTCTAGTCTATTAGCTTCCCCTATGTAGGGGTTAGTACCTTCTCTAGGCATAAAAGTACCTGTACCTGTAATATTGAATGTACAATGACTATAGTTTCCTATGAACCCAGCCCCTTGATTAGTCATAGCATCTCTTACTGAATCTTTATGAGAAATAGGAACATAAACAACTACTTTATAAAGTTTCTCTGTAAAGCTATTAGACAGTACACTAATATCCCTTAGTTTAAGTTTTTTTGCAAGTATTTCACTCACTCCATTTTCCGCAGAATCTAAGTTTGTATGTGCACTATATACTACTATGTCATTATTAACTAAATCTACTATCATTTTTCCTTTAATCTCATCAGATGATATGGATTTAATTGGTGTGAAGAAAAATGGATGGTGAGACAGTATCATGTCTATTTGATTATCTAGGGCATATTTTACTGTGATAGGGCTAATATCAAGAGCTAATAAAATTTTCTTAACTTTTTTTTCTAAACTTCCAATCTGAAGACCAGAGTTGTCCCATTTTTTATCTATTAGTTTAGAAGGTGCTATGTTATTTATTAACTTGATAATGTCTTTAGCTAACATATGGTATCTAACACCTCCTTATATTCATTATATTTTCTTTCTATTTGTTTATACTTAAGCTTTCCGTTTACTGTTTCTTTATCCTTTAATGCAATTAAAATTTTTTCTGTCTTTCTTATCTTTACTTCTAATAATTCTTTAAGATGTTTATCCTTGTTTTCAACTAGTTTTTTCCCTATTTCATAGTATATTTCATTATCTATGTTATCTTCGCCATGAGCTGCTACTATTATTTCATATATCTTGTGTCCTTCCTTAGCCAGCTTCTCATCTATTATCTTGTATTTGCTTCTATATAAGTATCTTCTTAGTTCTTCTGAGCCAACCATGGGCTGTAAAATAAATCTATTTATTTTTTGTGTCACAACTTGAGAGCTCTCCAAAATCTCAGTAATCAAAAGACCTCCCATTCCAGCAATTATTACTGTATCAACTTCATTAGGTGATAAGGGTTCTAATCCATTGCCTAATCTAGTCTCTATAATCTCTTCGTAGCTTTTTTTTTCAATGTAAGATTTAGCATTTTCTAATGGTCCAATATTGATATCTGTTGCAATGATTTTATTAGATACATTGTTATCTACAAGATAAACAGGAATATATCCATGATCAGTTCCTATATCTGCTACTGTAGCCCCCTTCTGAACATAGTCTGCAATAGCTTGTAGTCTTGGTGACAATTTCATATCTTTGCTCCTCTTATGAAAATATTATAATCTAGGAAGCTTTTTAACAAAATCATAAAAATCCTGCATGCTTCCTTTATAATCAACTTTATATGATGGTGCTTCTCTATCAATTAAACAGTCCTCGACTAAAAATGTTTTAATTCCAATTAGTGAAGATACCATATCTTCTTGCACATCATTGCCAACCATCATTACTTTGTCTGAGGTTCTATTTGTCTTTTCTAATATTTCTTCGTAGTATTGTATATTAGGTTTGCAGAAATGCATATTTTCATAGGTTGTTATTAGTCCAAAATCACTAGCTTCAAGACCTGCCCATTGGATTCTGTGGTATATAGCTTCCTTTGGGAATAGTGGATTTGTAGCAATGACTAAATTATAACCTTTATCTTTTAGCATTTGAATAATTTCCTTTACTATAGGATTTGGATTTACAATATGCTCTAAATCAACAAAATCCTTTTGATAAAATTCATCAAAAATTGGGAATAATTCATCTAAACTTCTGTCTACCTTTTTTTGAAAATCTTCAAAAAAGCAATCCATATTTGTTTTTTCTTTTTCTATATTACTAATCATGTAGCTTGTAGATGACCATATTGCTTCCTGTAACATGTCTGGTTCAAAAATATCTGCAAATTTATTGCACAGCTTTTTAAAATATTTTAATATGAATTCATCCATATCAAGAGGAAGAAGGGTTCCATCTAAATCAAATAAAATGGTATCCATTATTTCAACACCTCTCTAGCTCAATTCTTATGTCATAATTAAAGATTCGCTTTAGCGAATCTTTATTATATGATTTATGTTAATGCTTATTCTAAGAAATCTTTAAGCTTTTTGCTTCTGCTAGGATGTCTTAGTTTTCTTAGAGCCTTTGCTTCTATTTGTCTAATTCTTTCTCTTGTTACATCAAATTCTTTTCCTACTTCTTCAAGAGTTCTGGCTCTACCATCATCAAGTCCAAACCTTAATCTTAAGACCTTCTGTTCTCTAGGTGTAAGAGTGTCTAGTACTTCCATTAATTGCTCCTTTAATAGCGTAAATGTAGCAGCCTCAGCAGGTGATTGAGCATCATCATCTGGTATAAAATCTCCTAAATGACTATCTTCTTCTTCTCCAATAGGAGTTTCGAGAGAAACAGGTTCCTGAGCAATTTTTAATATTTCTCTTACTTTTTCTTCATCTAAACTCATTTCTTTAGCTATTTCTTCAGGGGTTGGTTCCCTTCCTAAATCCTGTAATAGCTGTCTTGATACTCTTATAAGCTTGTTTATAGTCTCTACCATGTGTACTGGTATTCTAATAGTTCTAGCTTGATCTGCTATTGCTCTAGTTATAGCTTGCCTAATCCACCATGTTGCATAGGTACTGAATTTAAATCCTTTTCTGTAGTCAAATTTCTCTACAGCCTTAATCAATCCTAGATTTCCTTCTTGAATAAGATCTAGAAACTGCATTCCTCTACCTACATATCTCTTTGCTATACTTACTACTAAACGCAGGTTAGCTTCTGCAAGTCTTCTCTTAGCTTCCTCATCGCCTAACTCCATTCGTTTTGCTAACTCTGTTTCTTCTTCTGCATCTAACAGAGGAACTTTCCCTATCTCCTTTAAATACATTCTAACTGGATCATCTACACTTATCCCTTTTGGAGGTGATAGATCTTCTTTTTCCGCATCTATTTCTTCATCTTCTTCTTCTATACTTTTATCAAGTAAAATATCTTCTTCCTTGTCACCTACTATATCTATTCCCATGTCTTCAAGGTTTTGATATACCTCATCTATTTGATCAGTATCAAGGTCTAATTCTTCAAGGGTATCCATGATTTCTTTATACGAGAGCATACCTTGCTTTTTTCCCTTTTCTATTAAGCCTTTTACAATATTTACATTTGGTTCTTTTGCCTTATCAAAATTACTCATTTCAGTCCCCTCCTTTCAGCAAAGACTACTGCTGTAGCTTCAGTTCTTTGTCTATCTCGATTATTTCCATACATAACTGTTTTATTAATTTCTCAACATCTCCTTTAATCCTTGCTTTATTATTCTGGATTTCGGCTATTTGTTCCTTTATGTCATTTTTTTTAATTTTCAGCTCATAATAGTATATTTTTTTTATATAATCTTCTACTGCCTTGAACTTTTCCTCTTCGTCAAAGTCTAGCTTTAGATTAAACACTTCTTTTAACTTTTCTAGTTCCTCTCCTTCAAAATGAATAGCTATCTTTTCAGAATTTATTTTTTCTCCACTGTTATATAATTCATAGGTAATATCTGCGGCTCTTCTGTATACATGATTTAAAAAATCTTCTGGTCTAAATCTATCTTTTATATGATTATATATATTTTTATCATTTATAATAAAATAAAGTAGTTTTTTTTCTGCCATTAAATGCCCTGATTCTAAATTGTATTTTACAGGCAAAATATTGTATTTATTATTATTCCTATAATTAACATTAATATACTTGTCCTTTATAACGGAATTGACATATGAATCCCTATTATGATTTATTTCTTCTTTAATTGCATCTACAGAAATATTAGTTTCTTGCGACACTTTTTTTACATATGCATCTAATTCAATGGGGCTTTTAATATTCTTAAGCATACTGGATATATCTGTAGTAAAACTAACCTTTCCTTCTACAGTATTAAGATCATATTTTTTTCTGTAAAAATTAATTTTGAAGTCCAAGTAATTATAGGAATCTTTAAATAAATTTTCAAATCTTTCTCTTCCATTTTCTTTAATAAAGTCATCTGGATCTTTTCCAGTTGGAAGGAGAATAACTTTAGCATTTATGTTTTCTTCTCTTAAAACATCCAAAGCTCTGTCTGCTGCACTTAGTCCTGCATTGTCAGAATCATAGCATATATATATATCATTACTATATCTTTTAAGAAGCTTAGACTGATTTAAGGTTAAAGCAGTTCCTAAAGATGCGACGCAATAATTTATTCCATATTGATAAAGAGAAATAACATCCATATATCCTTCTACTAATAGTATTTTATCCCTGCTATATTTTTTTGCAATGTTAAGCCCATAAAGATTATATCCTTTTGAAAAAACAGTTGTATCTGGAGAATTTAAATATTTTGGTTGCCCGTCTCGTACTACTCTCCCCCCAAATCCAATTATTCTCCCTCTAACATCAATGATTGGAAACATTACTCTTCCTCTGAATCTATCGTAGTATCTATTCCCATCCCTATGCTTTATTATTAGACCTGCTTTTTCAATGTCAATCTCACTATAGCCTTTGCTCTTTAAAAAGGTATATATATCATCCCAGCTATTATTTGAATAACCTAATCCATATGTTCTTATTGTTTTATCTTGTATACCTCTATCATATAAATATTTTAAAGCTGTTTTATCCTTTGTTAAGTTATTGAAGTAGTATCTTGCAGCTTCTTTGTTTAAACTATATAACATGTTTTTTTCTTTTTCTTTTTTTGTGTTTACATTTGTCCCCTTTTCATCTAATACTATATTTGCTCTCTCTGCTAATAGCTTCAATGCTTCAACAAAGTCCAGTTTCGAATATTCCATAATAAAAGCTATTACATCTCCACCCGCACCACACCCAAAGCAATGGTACATTTGTTTTGAAGGCGATACAGAAAAAGATGGTGTTTTTTCATTATGAAATGGACATAAACCAACAAAGTTTGAGCCTGTACGCTTTAAAGCTATGTGCTGTGATATGATATCTACTATGTCATTACTTTCTCTGATTTCTCTTATATTATCTTCATTAAAAATATAAGGCATTTATATCACCTTTGTTTTACTATTCGTCATAAATTTTCATTTTCCTTCTTAAATATTTAAGTGTATTTATTTTGTAATCTAATTTTAATCAAAAATATCTTGAACTATATTCGACATATTTTTTTTATATCCTTCTTTTTAATATTTATCCCAAGATTTAGGTATAAATATTTCTTTATATATGTTTATAACATACCTATCAGTCATTCCAGCAATATAATCACAAATAATATCTTCTTCGTCATATATAAGATCTGTGTAAAAGTCTTTATGCTCTTTAGGTAGTTGGTTAAAATTTTCCATATAGTATTCGTATAGTTGCTTAACTATTCTTTGTGCCTTTTCTTCTTCACTTTTTGCTTTTGCATTTAAATAAACATTTTTAAACATAAATTTTCTCAGCTTGTCTGTATAATATTTTATTTCTTCGCTCATTATAATATGATTTTTTTCATAACTATTTATGACTATATCATTTATCATAGTGTTTATTCTCTCCCTTGATTTAAGCCCTAATACTCTTACACACTCCTTTGGTAGCATACTCTCTGTAATAATGTTTCCCCTAATAGAATCATCTATATCATGGTTAATATATGCGATTCTATCAGCATATCTAATTATTTGTCCTTCTAATGTAATGGGAATTGTGTCCCCTGTATGATTTAATATTCCGTCTCTAACTTCATGGGTAAGGTTTAATCCTTTTGTCCCTCCAGAGCTTTGGAGTAAATCTACAACTTTTAAGCTTTGTTCATTATGTTTAAACCCTTTTTTGTGTATTTCATCTAATACCTTTTCTCCAGTATGTCCAAATGGCGTGTGGCCTAGATCATGTCCTAGAGCTATAGCTTCGGTTAGATCTTCATTTAAGCCCAGTGCTCTAGCTATAGTTCTTGATATTTGTGCTACTTCAAGTGTATGTGTCAATCTAGTTCTATAATGGTCTCCTTCAGGGGCAAGAAAAACTTGTGTCTTATGCTTAAGTCTTCTAAAAGCTTTTGAATGAATTATTCTATCTCTATCTCTTTGAAAATCAGTTCTAATATCACATTTTTGCTCTTCTCTCACTCTTCCCTTAGAGTTTTTGCTTAAAGTTGCATACTTGGATAGGGTAATACTCTCCATTTCTTCAGTTTTTAATCTGATATTCATAAATATGCACCTTCTCAAAATAGAAATTATTTTGATTCTTTCCAATATAATTATTTTTATTATATATATACCACAAAATTATATATAATCCTTTATTGTAACTATATTTTTATATTAATATTTATTTAGCTTTTATGTTCTCCACTTATCCAATTAAAAAGAGTACTGCATTAAAATACAATACTCAACTTGATTTATATATCATTCGATAGTTTTTTCATTTCTAGTATTATTCCTGCTGTTTCTTCAACTGCCTTAGTAGATACATCTATTACAGGACAACCTAGTTTTTTCATAATCTTATCTGAATACTCTAATTCACTTATTATCCTATCCAAACTTGCATAATTTGCACTATTACTTAGCCCTAATGCTTTCAGTCTTTCCTGTCTTATTTCATTTAACTTAGTTGGATTTGCTGTTAATCCAATTATTTTTCTTGAATCTAATTCAAACAGTTCATCTGGTGGTGGTACTTCCGGAACTAGAGGGACATTAGCAACTTTTAAATTTTTATGTGCTAAGTACATGCTAAGAGGTGTTTTTGAAGTTCTTGAAATACCCACTAGCACAATATCCGCTTTTTTTATTCCTCTTGTGTCTTTTCCATCATCATATTTTACTGCAAACTCTATGGCTTCTACTCTTCTAAAATACTGTTCATCTAGCTTTCTTATTGTACCTGCTTCTCTCTTTGGCTCTAAGCCAACGAGATTTTTAATAGCATCTAATACTGGAGTCATAAGATCAACAGCCTGTATATTATACTCTTTAGCTTTTTCTAATATATAATCTTTAAGCCTGTCTATTACCATAGTAAATACTATAATGCATTTTTCATTTCTTGCTTCTGTGAGTATTTCTTTTATCTGTTCCTCATCAGTTATGAATGGAAATCTTCTTGTTTCATATTTTCCTGAATTAAATTGACTTATTGCTGCTTTTGCAACTTGTTCACCTGTTTCTCCTATAGAATCCGATAATATATATATTATCGTATTATTGTGCATATTAACCCCCCCTAATTATTTTTACATAGATCTACAAAAACTCTAACTATATTAGTTTTTGAAATTTTTCCTATTACCTTATATCCATGTTTGTTATTTATTACAGTTTCTTCAATTACTGGCAAACTATCAACTTGGTGTTCCATAATTTTTACAGCTGCATCTATGATACTATCTTCCGGAGTAATAGTCACTATATTAGGCATACGAGTCATAATAACCCCTACGGGTATTTTGTTTAAATCTACACCACCAATTGAATTTTTTAAAAAATCCTTTCTAGAAACTACTCCTGTTAAAAATCCCTCTGATGTAACGTAAATTGAACCT
Source organism: Proteiniborus ethanoligenes (assembly GCF_900107485.1). NCBI lineage: Bacteria > Bacillati > Bacillota > Clostridia > Eubacteriales > Proteiniborus > Proteiniborus ethanoligenes. The sequence goes on along the minus strand of NZ_FNQE01000024.1, from coordinate 42,704 downwards.
ACATCTTCTAGAAACAATGTAACTATCGCATCATATAAGGTTGTTTGTTCATCAACTACTATTGGAAGAGACTTAATATCTGAAACCTTCATTGAGTTTATCTGGTTAGTAAAAAAACTCATGGCTTCCCTTCCACTATAAAAATATCCTACCTTAGGTCTTGCATCTAGTATTCCTGACATAGTCAATATAGCTAAATCTGGCCTTATGGTTGCTCTTGTAAAGCTTAATCTTTTTGCTATTTCTTCACTAGTTATTGGCTGATTAGCTTTTACTATATCTATTATCTTTTCTTGTCGTTCTGAAAGCTGTATATCGATCACCTCTTTAACCTTTTAGGTAATATTCTAAAGTTATTTTATCAAAACTTGTAAAATAAATCTATAGTTACAAATAAACTGTTACACAAGCTATAATAAAAGGAAGTCTTTTTTATTTTGACTTCCTTATTATTATAACTATATTGTTATTAAAATTCTAATTTTTCACCTATTATTCTTTCTAAATCATCTATTTTCACTCTTTGTTGTTCCATTGTATCTCTATCTCTTATAGTAACACAGCCATCTTCAATTGAATCATAATCAAAAGTAATACAGATTGGTGTGCCTATTTCATCATGTCTTCTATATCTCTTACCTATACTGCCGGCTTCATCATAATCAACCATGTATTTCTTTAAAAGCTTATTATAGATTTGAAGCGTAGGCTCACTTAATTTTTTAGTTAAAGGAAGTATTGCAGCTTTAAATGGAGATAATGCTGGATGTAGATTTAAGACTATCCTATCGCTTCCATCTTCTAGCTTTTCCTCATTATATGCATCAACCAAAAATGCTAAAGTAACCCTATCAACTCCTACAGAAGGTTCTATACAATATGGGATATATTTTTCATTTGTTACAGGATCTTGATAGCTTAAATCTTGACCTGAAACACTGATATGCTGCTTTAAGTCAAAATCTGTTCTATCGGCAATACCCCATAATTCTCCCCAGCCAAATGGAAATAAATATTCTATATCTGTTGTAGCATTACTATAGTGAGAGAGCTCTTCCTTTTCATGATCTCTAAGTCGAATATTTTCATCACTCATATTTAAGCTAGTTAACCAATTTTTACAAAACTCTCTCCAGTAATTAAACCACTTTAAATCTTCTCCAGGCTTGCAAAAGAACTCAAGCTCCATTTGTTCAAACTCTCTTGTTCTAAATATGAAGTTTCCTGGTGTTATTTCGTTTCTAAAAGATTTACCTATTTGCCCTATACCAAAAGGTATTTTTTTTCTCGAGGTTCTAGCAACGTTCTTAAAGTTAACAAATATACCTTGTGCTGTCTCTGGTCTTAAGAATATTTCAGACTGTGAATCCTCAGTTACACCTTGAAAAGTCTTAAACATAAGGTTAAATTGTCTTATAGATGTATAGTCAAAAGCACCACATTCTGGACATTTTATTTCATTATCTTTTATGTAGTTCTCCATCATATCATTAGACCAGCCATCTACATTAATCTGTTCTTTGCCAGATTTAATAATAAATTCTTCTATTAGCTTATCTGCTCTGAATCTAGCTTTACATTTTTTACAATCCATTAGCGGATCATTAAATCCTCCAACATGTCCTGAAGCAACCCACACTTGAGGATTCATAAGAATTGCAGAATCAAGACCTACATTATAAGTCGATTCTTGAATAAATTTTTTCCACCAAGCCTTCTTTACATTGTTCTTTAGCTCTACTCCTAAAGGACCATAGTCCCATGTGTTTGCAAGACCACCATATATTTCAGAGCCCGGGAATATAAATCCTCTAGATTTAGCAAGGGATACTATTTTATCCATAGTTTTTTTTGTTTCCATAACGGCTTCCTCCTTGATATATTAAAATAAAAAAGTAACCTTATCCCTATAGGGACGAAAGGTTACTTCCGCGGTTCCACCCTACTTGATATCTATGTATAGATATCCACTTATTAGATATTGCTCGAAAGCTCCATCAGTTAAGCAATTATATTGGCTCCCACCATATCCAACTCTCTTTAATAATTGTTCTCAACTAACCCCTTTGTCATTGCAACATTTATTTCTATTTACAACTCATAATTTAGCAAACATATTGAATATTGTCAATACTACTCTTCTGATTCTTCTTCATCTGAACTATCTTTTCTATACGAACTAAACTTATCTTCTTTTTTGAAACCTTTTCTAACTTTATCTACTGTTTTTTCAGCTTTCTCGCTAATATTAATTATTTCGCCATCTTCTTTGGTAATCTCAATAGTGCATTTAGAAACTATTGCTGCCGCAAGACCTATTGCGGTTGCAGGTAACGCTATTAAAGCTCCTATGGCACCTGCAGTAACTGGTAGGTTTAAGATAGTATCTTCGTCTTTTTTAACCACTATTTTTGTAACATTGCCCTTTCTCAAAACTTCCTTTAGGTTCTCTATTACAGCTTCTCCCTTATTAGATAAATTATCGCTCCAAGAGTTTTTATTTTCTTCTAGATCTATTAGTGCCTCTAGTACATCCCCATTATTTCTTTCAAGAGCTTCCTTAGCTTCTTTATAGCTAACACCAGTTCTTTCTCTGATTTTGTCAATTTTTTCTAATGTAATATCCATTTTGAATCCTCCCTTCTTTATTCAAGAGTTTTTAAAAATTCTAAAGACTTAAAATTATTTTTTTCTATATGATTCATAATATAATTTGAAATTAATTTTTCAATAATATCTATATCCTTTATAGACATTTTTAAATCATTGATTTTATCTAAGTGAACAAAAAGCAATTCTTTCATTTTAATCAGTATATCCTTGCTTACTGTAGCTCCTCCAATACCATCCTGAAAACAGCTTTGACATATTGCTCCTCCCTGCTGAGAGCTGAATTTTATTATATTACCCAACTCTCCATTACACAATACACAACGGCTAATTTGTGGTCTATAGCCAATGAAGGTAATATATTTTAGTTCAAATGCAGCAAGTAGCTTTTTATAATCCTTATCTAATCCTGAAAGAACCTTAAGAGTCTTAATGGAGAGATCAAAAAGCTTTGTGTTTTCTACGCCCTCTATAGATGCAGCATCTACCAATTCAATAATATATGTTCCATAGGCTAGTTTATATAAATCATCTCTAAGTGAGAAAAAGGAGTTAATGATATCAGCTTGGTTTACATGATATAGGCTTCTTCCTTGATATAGTAAAAAATCACTATGGCTAAAAACTTGTGTTGACGCTACTAAGCTTCCTTTCGGTCTCCTTGCACCCTTTGCAATAGCCTGAACCTTTCCGTTGTTTCTAGTGAATATAGTTAGTATTTTATCCCATTCATCATATTTTGTCTGCCTTAGCACTAATCCCTCTGTCTTAAATAACATTTAGTCACCTCAGGTTTTAACTCTTATCACGCTCTTTTCTCATCCTTAGTAACAGAGCATATTTCTTCACTATTTTTATTAAATAAAATACTGTAATCTCTGTAACACAAATATGCATTTATATTGCCTGTTGTTTCAAATATTTGCCACATTTCATTCATTAACATACTTTAACCTCCTTAATTAGTTAATGTATATATTAGTTTACTGCTATGTAGTATTTTAATTCTATACAAATTGTGTTATTAAAGTTAAAATGAACAAAATGTGTTTTGTTTATCTATATCCAAATTGTTTTAGGAGTTTCTCCTTTTCTCTCCAATTTTTTTCTACCTTTACCCAAAGTTCAAGATATATTTGACTTCCTAATAGGGCTTCTATATCTTGCCTAGCACTTTTCCCTATACCTTTAAGCTTTCTGCCATTTTTCCCAATTATTATTCCTTTATGTGATTCTCGTTCACAATATATAGTGGCTTGAACATCTATTATGTCTTGATTTTCCCTCTTTCTTAGAGATTCTATTCCTACAGCAATTCCATGTGGAATTTCCTCATCAAGATAGTTAAGTGCTTTTTCTCTAATGATTTCAGACACTATTTGTCTTTCAGGCTGGTCAGTAATCATATCAGCTGGAAAGTACTGCGGCCCTTCAGGAAGTAGGTTTAATATTGCTTTAATCAAAGAATCTATACCTTTTCCTGTTATAGCTGATATAGGTATAATATCTTTAAATATATCTAACTCCCTATAATTATTCTTAATTATTTCAATATCATCGGATTTCAGTTTATCAGTTTTGTTGATTACTAATATTTTATCTGTTTTAATATTTTTTAATTCTTCAAGTATAAATTTATCTCCAGGTCCCATTTCAAGACTCTCATCTACTAGCCATAATATTACATCAACTTCATTAAGAGTATCCTTTGAAACATTTACCATGTATTCACCTAGCTTATTCTTAGGCTTGTGAATACCTGGAGTATCAATAAAAATTATTTGAAAATCATTTTCTGTATATATGCATTGTATTTTATTTCTAGTAGTTTGTGGCTTGTCAGAAACAATTGCCATTTTTTCACCTAAAATATGATTTAGTAATGTAGACTTTCCTACATTTGGTCTCCCTATAATTGTTACAAAGCCTGATCTATATTTCATGTATTTCACTCCTCATTTTTTTGAAGATCTTCTGGTCCAAAGCTATGTGGCAGCAAATCTTTCAGTTTATATGTTTTATATTCATCTTTGTTTTTTGCTATTATTAATGTTGCGTCTTTACCAAATTCTCTAATTACTTGTCTGCAAACTCCACAGGGATATGTATAGTTATCAATTTCACCAATGACTGCTATGGCTTCTATCTCTCTATCACCTTCTGAAACTGCTTTAGATATTGCAGTTCTCTCTGCACAGATTGTAGGGGTATAAGAAGCAGATTCAATATTACATCCTGTATAAACATTGCCATTCTTTGAAAGCAATGCTGCTCCTACTTTAAAGTTTGAGTAAGGCACATAAGCTCTCTCTCTAGCCTCGATTGCTTTTTCAATTAAACTTTTAATATCCATATGATCACCTCATTAATTGATTTCTATATCAGGGTTTGGCTTAGTCAACTGTATCCATGTAATTCCTGGATTAAATTTAATTTCATCACCATCTTCGTTATAATAAGTTGTTTTATCTTCTAAAGATTTTTTCTTCCACGTTATATTTATACATTTCCCATTAGTAATATATTTACCCTTACCTTCTCCTATTACTTTTATTTCTAATCTTCCCAGTTCGTCAATAACTTTGGTGTTTGCTTCTTGTATTATTATGTTTTTTGCAATAATAGGACTTTCATCAATTTCATCTACATGTAGCTTTCCGTCCTTATATCTTTTGTATACTTTACTTTCACTATCATATTCATATTTTGTAATGTTTTTAGAATAATATTTAATAAGTACGTCTTTTGCTGTTATACCTTCTATATCTGTGTCTTTATCATAGAAAGAAAAGCTTTTATAATCTCCAATTTCTTCATACTTAAGCCTGTCCTGCTCTTTTCTAATGCCTTCCATGCTTGTATACAAATTGTTTGGTGCTTTTTTCCCTTTTTTTGTATCTCTCCAAAATGCTCCACTATAGAGTCCGTCTATATCTGCTACCTTATATTTCTTTACATCCGCTTTTGCTTCTTCGCTACCCCCGACCCTTACATATAAGGGATCATATTCTAATAATGTAGCTATAAAATAAGGTCTGGCACTTCTTACAGGCCCAATAATCTCAGGTTCATTTATTAAAAATATACCCATGTATCTAGTATAAGGTGCTTCAACTAAAAATTCATAGACTATTTCTGCTTGACTAAGTCCCGCCTGCCATCTAGCTTTAGGGTCATTATCAAACATTACAGCTACTGGTCTTCTTTCTAATCGTTCTTTTTCCACATATAATCCGCTTAAAGGTGAAGGTACTCCATCGGACGATATTACTTCTATTTTTTCTTCCTCCTCGTTCTCCTCTTCATTTGTATTGTTCGTTTCTTTATCTATGCTATTTTCTTCTCCTATACTTACATCTATGTTGCTTGCATCATTATCTTTTTTGCTACAGGCTGTTATAAACATTGAAATTAATAATAAAATTAAAACTATTTTTATGTGCGTTTTTTTATGCATATGGATGCCCCCTATTGTATGTTTATATTTATGATGTTAAATATCATACTCAATGCTTAAAGCTAAAAGATATATTGTGTTATCCTATCAAAAAAAAGCAAATATGCTACAATTACAGCATTGATTGCAGAAATTAGCACAGCACCTGCAGCTACATTTTTAGCTGTTTCGGCCAAAGGATGATATTCCTTTGTGTATATATCTATTGACTTTTCTATTGCTGTATTAATCATTTCAGTAACAATTACTAAAGAAATAGAAAAACATAATATTAATAATTCAAATCTATTAAATTTGAGCAGTAAACTTATAATTAATATTAACACAGCAACAATACAATGTATTCTCATATTCCTTTGAGTTTTTAATGTATATATTATCCCAGATATTGCATATTTGAAGCTATGGATTAATTTTCTTACTTTCATAGTAGCACCTAATATTAAAATTATTTTTTGAAAATACCAAGTGACTTCATAACATTTTTTTCCTTGTCTCTCATGATTTTCTTATCTTTCTCGTCCATATGGTCATATCCAAACAAATGGAACATACTGTGTGCTGTAAGATATGCAATCTCTCTTTCTAAAGAATGACCATATTCTTCAGATTGTCTTTTCGCTGTCTCTACTGAAATTACTATATCACCAAGAAGAATATTATCCTCTGGAATTTGAAATTCGTCTTCATCAAGAGGAAAGGATAGGACATCTGTAGCTCTATCTACACCTCTATAATCTCGATTAAGCTCTCTAATATTTTCATCATCCACAAAGGATACGCTTATTTCATAATCTGTCCCTTTATTCTCTAGTATTAAACATTCCAATATAACTTTTTCAATCAGGTCATTAATAGATTCATCTATTTGATACTTATCCTGCACATTATCAATTATTATCTCCATTTATTTATCTCCCTTCAGCTCAGCTAAATCTAATCTTGGGTATTCAATTCTTTCATGAAAAATTCCTAACAAAACCTTTACAAAGGAGTTGGCTATAGTATTTAAATCCTTTAATGTTAAACCACACTCATCAAGCTGTCCATCATTTAGCTTATCTTTTAATATTTGTCTCACTAATCCTTCAATTTTACCTTTCGTAGGATCAGGCATAGCCCTAGATGCTGCTTCTACCGAATCAGCTAGCATAACAATGGCAGCCTCTTTAGTTTGGGGTTTTGGTCCATTATATCTAAAGTTTTCTGCTTTTATGTTGTTTCCATTTTCACCACTTAATGCTTTGTGATAAAAATAAGCCACTAATGTTTCACCATGATGCTGCTTAATAATATCTTTTATAGTAGTAGGGAGTTTGTGCTTTTGAGCCAGTTCTTCTCCATCCTTTGTATGATTTGTAATAATTAGTGTGCTTAAGCTAGGATTAATTTTATCATGGGGATTTTCTCCATTAAACTGATTTTCTTTAAAAAAGAAAGGTCTTTTTAACTTGCCTACATCATGATAGTAAGCCCCAACTCTAGCTATTAATGGGTTACCTTCAACTGCTTCAGCAGCAGCCTCGCTTAGGTTCCCAACCATTATGCTGTGGTGGTAAGTGCCGGGTGTTTCTAATAATAATCTCTTAAGTAATGGTTGATTAGGATTAGATAATTCTAGTAGCTTTAATGGGGTTAGTATACCAAATAAACTTTCCCATAAAGGTAAAGAGCCTATAGTAAGCACTGAACTAAATAGACCGTTTATTGCACCATAAACACATGTAAACAAAATATCTCTAAATTCCGTACCGTTTAGTAATCCAAAGGATGTTATTATAAATATATTAACCAAACTCACTAATAATCCAGTTAAAAGTATATTATATCTCTGATAAGTATTAGTTATTGCGAAAGCTCCTACTGTACCTCCTATAATAAGGATGCTCATTATGTTTATATCATTTCCTGTTACTGCACTAATTAGAACAGAAATAACTACATTTACCAATATTGCTAGCTTAGGATTGATTAAAATAGATATGAGCATAGTTGCAAATGAAATCGGCATTAAATAGCCAGATATTCTATGAATCCCTTTAGATATGGCAATTGTTGATAAAATAATAATTGCCAATACTAGTAATAGTTTTGTATCATAAAAAACCTTTTTATCAAATAAGAATAAATAGGTTATTATTATGCCTTCTAACAGTAGAATTATTATAATGGTTCCCGCAATAAGCTTATAATCAGGTCCCTCTATTTCTTTTAATAGCCCTGTCTTTTTAACTAGTGAATAAATCCTATCATCTACTAATTGTTTCTTTTCAACAATAATCTGTCCTTCTTTTATTATTACAGGCTCAATTTGGTCAGCTGCTTCTTTCCTTTTTTCTAAAGTAGTCTCCACATCTAAAAATCTGTTAGGTTTAAGCACCTTATTAATAATACTTATGCCTAAAATTTTTGCATTAGCAGGTAGATGCTCTAGCTCTTCAAAATTTCTTGTTATATTCTGTTTTTCATACTCCAGTTCCTCTTCTTTTATTCCTATATTCATAACTTGACTTATTATATCGTATATGTTGTTTTCCAAGGTGGAGATGTCTTCATCCCCCATAGTAAGAGCTATTCTATAGTCTTCAGAGCTTAGGCTTAAATTCGATACTTGTGAAAGTATTTCTATTTTATCAGCATAAGTCCCCTCTTCTACATTTTTTATTTCCTTTAAATGACTAAAAAATTTATTTATATCATTTTTTATCATTACTTGTACAAATGTATCAATCCTATGTCTTGGTTCAACTCTCTTCATAGCTTCTTGTCTAAGCTTTTCAGTAGTTTTTTCATCTACTATTTCTTTTGTGGCCCTTATATCATCTGGAGCAAAGTCTCCTATTTTGATTGAAATTCTTTCAGGGGCCATGCTATCTCCAATAATAAAGTATAAGACTATAGTAGTTAAAATCATAATAAATATTTGCTTTATTAGATTTTTTTTAAAAAATGCTAATATTTTATTTTGTGATGGCTTGTCCGTATTTTTTTTAGAAGAAACCATAGGTTTCCCTCCCTAAATCTAATTAATTTTGGGTATCAGCTTTATTCTCAAATATATCATAAGCTTCAATTATCCTTTGCACAAGCTGATGCCTTACAACGTCCTTCTTAGTTAGGTATACAAATTCTATTCCTTTTATATCTTTTAGTATATCTGCTACCTGCTTTAGACCAGAGCTTCGACCTTTGGGCAAGTCAATTTGAGTTATATCTCCTGTTATTATGGCTTTTGAGCCAAAACCCAATCTTGTAAGAAACATTTTCATTTGCTCATTGGTAGTGTTTTGTGCTTCATCTAATATAACAAATGAAGAATCTAATGTTCTACCTCTCATATAAGCTAAAGGTGCAACTTCTATAAGCCCTCTTTCCATGTATTTAGAATAGGTTTCTGGCCCTAATATATCATACAAAGCATCGTAAAGTGGTCTTAGATATGGATCTACCTTTTCTTGCAAGTCTCCAGGTAGAAATCCAAGACTTTCACCGGCTTCTACAGCAGGTCTAGTTAGAATTATTCTATTTACTTCCTTATTTTTAAATGCTGTTATTGCCATTGCCATTGCTAAATAGGTTTTTCCTGTACCAGCAGGGCCTATACCAAATACTATATCGTTTGTCTTAATAGAGTTTACATACAATTTTTGGCCAATGGTTTTAGGTTTAATAGATTTCCCAGAAGCAGTAATACAAAGTGTTTGATTCAATAGCTCTTTTAAAGTATCTTCCTGGCCTTCTAAAAGAAGCCCTATTGTATATATTATTTCTTGTTTAGTTAGCCTTCCTTGTTTCATAATTATTTCAGTAAGACTATTTATTAGCTTTTCTGTAAGAGAAATATAAGGCTCTTCACCTATAATTTTAATTTCTCCCTCTCTTGAAACAATATCTACGTTGAATTCCTTCTCAATTAATTTTATATTTTCGTCAAATTTCCCGAAGAGCTCTGAAATATAATTACTATTAGATATATCTACTCTTCTCTCCTGTATCTCTCTTTCCAATATTAGTCCTCCTGATTTTCTAAAGTAGTTATTCTTTCTTTAATTCCAATATCCTCATTAACTTCAATAATGACTTCTGTAATTAATATATTATCTTCTATACTATACCTTACGTCCTTTGAGATCACACTTGATTCTTTAGACAACTTTTTCATTAATTGTTGTGTTCCTCTCACAGCTATTGTCTTTTTTAAAGCATCTATATCTTGCTTTATATTTATAACTTTAACTTCCTTAAAAACATGCTGTGTAACAGATAAAGGAAGCTTTATTATACCTAAATCCCCAATTTCTTTAACTTTTTTCTCTTCTATGTAATTTTTAAAAGGTATTTCTCCACTCATTAATCCTATTATTTTGTCTCCAATTTTTATCTCTCTTGTAATAAATGTTTTGCCTGTTTCCTCGTTTATTGATTTTATTATTGGCTCTTCTATTATTTCTTTATACCAAGTTTTGGCTATAACACTACCCTCTGAATGGACTAAAAGAGGTGATTCCATCCTCTCATCATTTATAGTCCCTGATATTAAAACATCACCTTCTTTTACAACCTCTCCTTCTCTAACTATGGCTTTTCCCCTTTTTACTATTATTTTTTCTATAACTGCTTTTTTAGAAGCAATAATATTGCAGGGTATATCTTCCTTTATTTCCTCCGGTCCTAGATTTCTTTCTCTAACCTCTACCATCATTCTAGTACCATGTATTTCAACGCTTGCATATGATAGGTCTTGTATTTTTAACAGCAGCATATTACTGATTTCTGACTTGGCTACTACACTCTTTCTTGCACCTTCTTTTATTTTCATTGATAATAAAATCTTTGTTATTTCATCGTCTTTTATTCTCTCATTTCCAACGATTTCAATTGACCATATAAAAGAAGTAAAAAAAATAACTACTATAATTGATAATACTAAGCCTATACCAAGCATTTTTCTATATTTAAATTTACTAATAAAAAAAGGATAGCCTTTTTTTTCGATAATACTTACCCTACAGCCCACTTTTTGCACTACATCTTTTAAAGCTTTAAAGCCTGGTATACTTACTTTCGCTTTTAAAGTAGTATAATCTATTCTTGTTATGTCCCACAATAGAATATTCTTAGCTATTGCAAGATTAATGAACTTTTCAAGAGTAAGTCCCTCAATTTTTATAATAACATATCCACGGAAATAATTCCATATGCGAATAATTAACAATGAATCCCCTCCTATTGTGCAAATTCTACGGCTTCTATTTCTCCATAAATAATAATTTCTTCAGTAATTATAGTCTTTATTATCATTTTTTTCCCAATTATTCTAATAATTCCGCCATTAGTATTTATTCTAATTCTAGTGCTTCCATATTCAATAATTCCTTTATGATTTTCAATATATAGCTGTATATTTCCTATCATTGTTATTTTAGGCAAGTCTAGAGTTATATCCTTAGGTAGTTCAAGTATTTCGGAAACATTGGATTTTAGCTCGTTTATTTTTCTTTTCAACATCATCCTCCTCCATATATAAATCTATGCATTTATTAATATTTGTATTCTTAACCTAGTGTAAAACCTTTAACACAAAAAAGTATGCATGTAAGCATACTTTACTATCTGTTTAATATTCAATATCTACAATAACTGGGAAATGATCAGAATACTCAACCTTTTCCACTTTATACTCCTTTACTCTCATGGATTTATTTGTGAACACATAATCTACCCTGCTCTTATTCTTAAAGGTATTTAATGTATTCATGTGTCTATACATTATTTTACTTCCTAGATCATTAAACTGATGCTGGATCCTAATAATATTTCTATCTAAGTCAGTTACGTTAAAATCTCCAATAAGTATTAAATTGTCTTCATAAATACTTATATAATCTAATATAGTATTAAATTGTTTTTGTCTATCCTCATTATCTAATCCTAAATGAGTTACCATAACAGTCATTTTCTTATCTTTATTTATTGAAATTGTTGTTTTCAGCAATCCCCTAGGCTCTCCACCTTGCATAATAATATTCTCAGGGTTTTCTATGGGATATTTGCTCAATATTCCATTCCCATACTCTCCCTTTAAAAAGCTTTTGTTAGAGCCAAAATAATAGTACATAGAAAGATTATCAGCAATCAATTTGAGTTGATCTTCAAAATTAGTTCTTAGAACATTTTTGTCAACTTCCTGAAATCCTACAATGTCAGGATTATAGTGCCGTACAAAATCCTCTATATCTTTAATGTTGCTGTTGCCTATTTTATTTCTTCCTCGATGTATGTTATAAGTCATTACTCTTATTTGACTAGTTTCCTTATCATCCTTAATTTTAATTATATCATAAGGAATTTCTGAAATTTGCTTTTCATCTACAACCTTCATATTAGCTGTAACCTTTATAACATCTGAATCAGCTATGTTGTTTTTTTTACTTGAAATAACAAATTCATTGTATTTTTTTCCAAAATATTCTCTTATAGCAAAGTATTCTCTATAAATAATAGCTTTATTAGCACCCTGAACAGATAGGATTTCAACCTTAATTTCCTTTATATTTAAGGGGGTTAATACTCTAATAAAAAAATCATCATTTTTTTTTATTACTCTTAGTATAGTTTTAGGTTGAGAATAAGTATCACGGTAAATAGGGGGAAGATTAAACAATATAATAAGCAATATTAAATTTAAAAATACCTTCCTCATCATAGCCTGTCCCCCTATTTTTCGAATTATTTAAAAAATTATAACATTTCTTTATACGCTTAACAACCTTAAGAATATGGTAAATCCTAAGAATCTAATAAAAAGAAAACCTGAACACTTTTGTGTTCAGGTTTTCATCTATTTAAAATATTGTTTTACTATGTTATTTACCATACTGCCATCTGCTCTACCTTTTATTTTAGGCATTACATTTGACATTATTTTACCCATATCTCTAAGGGAGTTAGCTCCTGTTTCGTCAATGGCTGCTTTAACTATTTCATCTAATTCTGACTCAGTCAATTGTTTGGGTAAGTATTCTAATAATATATCGATTTCTTTTTCTGTCAATTCCACTAAATCCTGCCTTTGGCCTCTTTTAAAGTCTTCAATAGCATCTTTTTTCTGCTTAACCTGTTTTGAGATAACATCAATGATAGACTCATCATCAAGCTCTACTCTTTCATCAACTTCTATTTGTTTAATAGCTGCTCTTACCATTGTGAGAACATCTTTTCTAAGTTTATCCCTGTTCTTCATGGAATTTTTCATATCATCCATTAATCTAATTTTTAGGGACATTATGTTTCACCTCTTATTTATATCTTGTATTCTTTCTTCTTGCAGCCTCAGATTTCTTCTTACGTCTTACACTTGGTTTTTCATAATGCTCTCTTTTTCTAACTTCTGCCAATACGCCAGATCTAGCGCATTGTCTTTTGAATCTTTTTAAAGCATTATCTAATGATTCGTTTTCCCCAATCTTGATTTCTGACATTCGTTCTCCCTCCCCTCAACCACTACAACAGGTCTTTACTATACTATATGCAGTAAGTGGAATTCGGCACTAGATTATTATACATTAAATATCAAAATTATGCAACTCTAATTTTAACCTGGAGGCCATTGTAATTGTCTCCCTCCTAATAAGTGAAAATGCAAATGCTCTACTGTTTGACCACCATCTTTTCCACAGTTATTTACTATTCTATATCCTTGTTTATCTAAATCCTTCTCTTTAGCAATTTTATTTATTGCGATAAATATATGACTTAGAATATATGCGTTATTTTCACCTATATGGTTTGTAGAAGGTATATGCTCTTTAGGTATTATTAATATGTGAATAGGAGTTTGCGGGTTTATATCGTTAAATGCTATTACTTTGTCATCTTCATAAACCTTGTTTACAGGTATATCTCCATTTATGATTTTACAAAATATACAATCACTCACCCGATTCACCTCCTTGATCCGGTTTAAACAAAACTAATAATATACTAACATAAATATTCAACAAACATATACAAAAATCCTTCACTAATATAATATATTACCAATCAAAATTTCGTCCTCTATTTCCTCTAAGCTTACTTTTAATATTTTACCTTCTAATGAACTATGTCCTTTAGCTAGAACTCTAATATAATTTGTTGTATAGCCTTCTATAAATTTTGGTTTAAGCCTAGACCCTTCTTCAAATAACACATCTAATGTATTACCTATGAATTTTCTAATAAATTCATTAGTGTTTTTTTCTCCTATCTCTATTAGTTTTTTACTTCTATAGTGCTTTACATCGCTGTTTACTTGGTTTTTATACTTTGAAGCTGGAGTACCTTTTCTTGGAGAGTAGGGAAATACATGTATTCTTGAAAAACCTATTTCGTCAACAAATCTGCATGTTGCGTTGAACTCTTCTTCAGTTTCTCCTGGGAATCCCACTATTATATCTGTAGTTATACCCACATTCGGCATATATGATTTTATTAAATCTACGATTTTTTTATATTCCTCTGTTGTATATTTTCTGTTCATTCTTTTCAGAACAGTATCGCTACCACTTTGTAGTGAAAGGTGAAAATGATCACAGACCTTAGGCAATTTAATTAGTCTATCCATAAATGCTTTGGTCATTATCGTAGGTTCTATTGAGCTTAACCTAATTCTTTCAATTCCTGATACTTCATGAACTCTTTCAATAACATCTATAAGTTCCATTTGTCCTGTATCCTTACCATATGAAGCAACATGAATACCTGTTAATACAACTTCTTTAAATCCTTTATCAGCTAGTTTTTTCACTTCAAATAATATATTATCCAATTTTCTACTTCTAATTGGACCTCGTGCATATGGGATAATACAATATGAACAGTATTGGTTGCAGCCCTCTTGAATTTTAAGGAAAGCCCTAGTTTTTCCTTCTATATCCTCAATATTCATCTCTTCAAATTCTTTTTGATCCATAATATCAGTTACAATATTAACCCTTTTTCTATCTTCTTCTACTTGCTGTGTTAATTCTACTATCCGATTTCTATCCTTAGTTCCTATTACGATATCAACCTCTTCAATATTCATTACCTCGTCAGGAGATGTTTGTGCATAGCATCCTACTACAGCAATAACCGCATCTGTATTTTTATTTTTCGCCCGTCTGATAAATTGTCTTGATTTTCTATCACCTAAATTAGTAATAGTACAAGTATTTATAACATAAACATCAGCAATATTATTTTCATCTACTATGATATAGTCATTTTTCTTAAAAAGCTCAGCCATTGCTTCTGTTTCGTATTGATTTACCTTGCAGCCAAGAGTATGGAAAGCAACTTTTTTCATTGGATCACCCCTAAATCTCCTAGTTCATATAAAACTATTGTAGAAGCAGTAAAGCCAGCCGTCTCTGTTCTAAGTATTCTAGGACCAAGGGAAACTATCTTAGAGCCTATACTCTTGAGCGAATTAATTTCCCATTCTTCAAATCCACCTTCAGGCCCTATTATTATATTAATCTTTTCACCATCAAATCCTTTAAGTGCTTCTTTTATTCCTAATTTCTCTTCATTTTCATAAGGAACTATAATTAATTTCTCATTTTTAAGTACTTTAAGCATCTCTTTAAAAGGTAGAATCCCTCCTACCTCTGGAACAATACCTCTTTTGCTCTGTTTTGCTGCTTCCTCTGCTATCCGATTCCATCTTTCAAGTTTTTTTTCCTCTTTTTTTATATCTTGTATCCTTGTAATAGTTCTATCTGTTATTATTGGTATTATTTTGATTACTCCAAGCTCTGTATTTTTTTGAATGATCAAATCCATTTTGGTAGACTTTGGTATCCCTTGATACAATACTACATCTACAGGAGGTTCTGAAATAGATGTAGTAGAATCTAATATATGACAAACTATACTTTCTTTATTTATTGATAATATTTTTGATGTGTATTCTGTTTTGTTTTTATCACATATGGTTATTATATCTTCTACGTTTAATCTTAAAACATTTTTAATATGCTTAACATCTTCACCTATTATTGTTATCTTATCCTCATGGATGTTTTTTATATCAGTAAAAAATCTATGCATATTTTTTATCTTCTCCTAATTTTGCAACTATGCATACCCATTCTCCCATAGTTACTGTATCTAGTATTTCTAAGCCTTCTTCTATCATAGCTTCTTTAACCGTTTGAGTTTTTTCATGTATTATTCCTGATGTAATAAATATGCCTTCCTTGTTTAAAAATTTAGTAACATCCTTAGATAAAACAGTTATAATTTCAGCAACAATGTTAGAAACAACTAAGTCTGCTTTTTCTTTAATTACATCTAATAAATTACCATGTTTAATATCCACAATATTTTCTACTTTGTTCATCTTAGCATTTTCATTGGATACTTTTACAGATAGCTCATCTAAATCTACACCTATGACTTTTTTAGCTCCAAGCTTTGCAGCAGCTATTGATAATATGCCACTTCCACAGCCTATATCAAATACAACATTTCCTTCATTAACGTATTTTTCAAGCTGTTTAATACACATTATTGTAGTTTCATGGGTTCCAGTTCCAAAAGCCATACCTGGATCCAATTCTATTATTATGTCGTTATCTTCAACCTCATATTCTTCCCAAGAAGGTTTTATGACGATTCTATCTCCAATTTTTTTAGGTTTATAATATTTTTTCCATGAATCAGCCCAATCCTTCTCGTAGACCTCAGTAGTAGTTACTTCACCTAAGCCTTTATCCAAATTAAATTGCGGAATTTTTTCAACATTTTGCTTAATAAGTTCAATCTTGTCTATTAAATCTTCACTTTCTGGGAAGTATGCCTTCACAATTACTCCATCATATTGCTGCTCTAACAAGCTTGCTTCGATAAAATCCCAGTTTTCATCACTATTGGCATATGAAATGATATCATTAGGATCTTCAATGGCTAGTCCTCCTGCCCCTACCTCATATAATATGCTTGTTACAGCTTCAACCGCCTCTGATGTAGTTTTAATTTGTATCTCAATCCATTTCATATCATTCACACACCTCTCTTTAATTTGTTCTAGATAATTAGCTTTTATCAAATATTATAATACCCTATATATGTTAAAAAACACATTCATAATCAAACTGGTCATCAAAAAATATTAGAAATCCGTTTCTATTCCAGCTTGAATAAAAACGAAATAGTTATTACCCAGTAAAAGCATCCTTTACTTTATCAAAAAAGCCTTTTTTATGCTCACTAACCCTTTCTCCGCTTTCTATTGCAAATTGCTTTAATAGTTCTCTCTGGTTTTCAGTTAACTTTGTAGGTACTTTAACTACTACCTTAACGTATTGATCTCCTCTTCCATATCCTCTTACATTAGGGATACCTTTATTTTTAAATTTAAACACAGTTCCAGTTTGAGTTCCTTCTGGAATAACATGCTTTATTTCATCTTCAAGTGAAGGTATATCTATTTCTGCTCCAAGTGAAGCCTGAACAAACGATATAGGGACTTCACAGAAAATATCATTTCCTTCCCTAGTAAATATTTCATGGGGTTTTACATTAATATATATATATAAATCCCCTGAAGGACCTCCTTTTTCTCCTGACTCTCCTTCACCTCTTAAGGGTATGACTGAGCCAGTATCTACTCCTGCTGGAATTTTAATATTAATTTTTCTAGTCTTTCTTTCTTTCCCTGAGCCAGAGCATGTAGTACAGGGCTTATCTATTATTTCACCAGAGCCATGACATATATCACAGGTGCCTACTCTTACAATCTTACCAAAGGGAGTATTTTGTGCATACTTTATTTCTCCAGTACCGCTACATTTTGAGCACTTAGTTTTATTAGTTCCTGGTTCTGCCCCCGTACCATTACATTTTGAACAGTTCTCTGTTCTGCTGAACTCAATTTCCTTTTCTGCTCCAAAGGCAGCTTCTTCAAAATCTATATCAAGTCTATATTTAATATCTGAACCTTTTCTAGGCGCATTCTTTCTGGTACTTGAAAATCCGCCCCCAAACATATCAAAAATATCTTCAAAAATATCTCCAAAGCCTCCTGTAAAGCCTCCAAAGCCTTGACCGAAGCCTCCATTTTGGTCTACACCTGCATGACCAAACCTGTCGTATCTAGCTTTTTTATCTGAATCACTTAGGACTTCATATGCCTCATTAATCTCTTTAAATTTTTGCTCTGCTTCCTTATTGTCAGGATTCAGATCTGGATGATATTTTTTTGCTAGCTGTCTAAAGGCTCTTTTTATTTCCGTCTCAGAAGCATTTCTATCAATGCCTAATACCTCATAATAATCTCTTTTACTCAATCTTTCATCACCTTCTAATGACGTAGTTTTACTTATTATGTTCCATTAAACGCTTACTAGTTTATGTTATTTATTTTAATATGTCAATAGTCAATATAAAAGCTAAATCCCAAAGGACTTAGCTTTTTATATTATTTGTCGTCATCTACTACTTCATAATCAGCATCTACAACATTGTCATCTTGATTAGCTTCTTGATTAGGCGCTTCTTGTGCTCCCTGCTGTGCAGCTTGCTCATATAGTTTTTGCGATATTTGATGGAACTCCGCAGTTAACTCTTCTGTTTTTTTCTTAATGTTTTCTGTATCTGTTCCTTCAAGAGCCTTTTTCAGTTCATCAAGTTTACTTTGTACTTTGGTCTTTTCAGAATCATCTATTTTTCCTTCTAGCTCTTTAAGAGTTTTCTCAGTTTGATATACTAATGAATCTGCATGATTTCTTGCTTCTATATTTTCTTTGTTTTTTCTATCCTCTTCTGCAAATTGTTCAGCTTCTTTAACTTTTTTTTGAATTTCTTCTTCTGATAAGTTTGTTGAAGCTGTAATAGTGATTTTTTGCTCTTTTCCAGTGCCTAAATCTTTAGCAGACACATTTACTATACCATTAGCATCTATATCAAATGTAACTTCAATTTGAGGTATTCCTCTTGGTGCTGGTGGAATTCCTGTTAATTGGAATCTACCTAGTGTAATGTTGCCACTAGCCATTTCTCTTTCTCCTTGAAGCACATGTATATCAACTGCAGTTTGACTATCAGCAGCTGTAGAGAATATTTGACTTTTCTTTGTTGGTATAGTTGTATTTCTCTCTATTAATTTTGTAAATACTCCACCTAATGTTTCAATACCAAGTGATAATGGTGTTACGTCAAGTAGTAATAAATCTTTAACTTCACCACTAAGAACACCCGCTTGAATAGCTGCTCCTAATGCAACTACCTCGTCTGGATTAACTCCTTTATGAGGTTCTTTTCCTGTAAGATTTTTTACTGCTTGCTGTACTGCAGGAATTCTTGTAGAACCACCAACAAGAATAACTCTATCTATTTCTGCAGGAGATAAACCAGAGTCACGAATGGCCTTTCTTACTGGTTCCATAGATCTTTCTACAAGATGTGCAGTAAGCTCATCGAACTTAGCTCTTGTTAAATCCATAGTTAAATGTAATGGTCCTGCTTGAGTGGCAGTGATAAATGGTAGATTAATACTTGTAGTCATAACAGTTGAAAGCTCTTTTTTTGCTTTTTCTGCAGCTTCTTTTAGTCTTTGAAGAGACATTTTGTCATTTCTTAAATCTACACCATTTTCTTTTTTAAATTGCTCTGCCATATAATCAATAATTACTTGGTCAAAGTCATCTCCACCAAGATGATTATCTCCATTAGTTGCGATAACCTCAAATACTCCATCTCCAAGCTCAAGTATAGATACGTCAAAAGTACCCCCACCTAAATCAAATACCATTATTTTATGGTGTTCTTCATCTTTGTCTAACCCATATGCTAAAGATGCAGCAGTAGGCTCATTGATTATTCGCCTAACATTTAATCCTGCTATTCTTCCTGCATCTTTTGTTGCTTGTCTTTGACTATCTGTAAAGTATGCTGGAACTGTTATTACAGCATCTGTAACTGTTTCTCCTAAATAATTTTCTGCATCAGTTTTAAGTTTTTGAAGTACCATAGCCGATATATCTTGTGGAGTATGCTGTACCCCATCAATCAATGTATTATGATCCTTACCCATATATCTTTTTATTGAAGCAATTGTTCTATCAGGATTTGTAACAGCCTGTCTTTTTGCTGTTTCCCCAACAAGTCTTTCTCCATCTTTTGTAAATGCAACTACAGAAGGTGTAGTTCTATTGCCCTCTGCATTAGGTATTACAACTGGCTCGCCGCCTTCCATTACAGCAACGCAAGAGTTTGTTGTTCCTAAGTCAATTCCAATTATTTTTGACATGTTTATTCCTCCTTATATAGACTAATTTATTTTGAAACCTTAACCATACTAGGTCTAATAACCTTATCTTTTACTTTGTAGCCTTTTTGAAAAACTTCTATTATAGTATTTTCATCATGATTTTCGCTTTCCTCTTGGACTACTGCATGATGAAAGTTTGGATCAAATTGTTCATTTAATGAGCTTATTTCTTCTAAGCCTTTAGATTGAAGTACTTCTAAAAGCTGATTATGAACCATTTCTACACCTTTATACAGGTTCTTCACATTAGTTTCTTCTATATCTACTCCAAGAGCCCTATCAAAATTATCCAGAACAGGAAGTAAGGAAGTCATAATATCTTGTGTAGCAAATTGATATGTACTTTCTCTTTCTTTTTCAGTTCTCTTTTTGAAATTATTAAAATCTGCTTGAAGTCTAATGTACCTATTTGAAAGTTCTTCCCATTCATTTGTTTTTTTATTGTATTTGTCCATTAGCTCATCTAAACTTATTTCTTTATCTTCATTCATTTCTTCAGCATTGGCCTCTAGATTACTGTCTACGCTTTCATTTTCTAAATTTTGCTCCTTAATATCTTCATTTGATTTCTTAACCATTCATAAGTCCTCCATTCGATAATATTGGTCCCATTTTATTTACTCCATTTATTATATTTGGTGCAAGACTAAAAGTCTTACACCTTATTTTATAAAATAATTCTTAATTATTTCATTTAAATCTAATGATAAGGATCTAACAACGCTTATTACGTTGGAATAATCCATACGGGTAGGCCCGATTACTCCAATCTTACCTATGGTCTTTCCATTAACACTATAAGTTGCAGTAATAACACTACAATTTTTTATTTCATCATAAGCATTCTCATTTCCTATGCTTATTTCAATATCATTATGTTCCCCGCTTAACATCATATCTATAATAAATGGTTTGTTTTCAATAAACGATATAAAATCTCTAGCTTTTTCTACATCATTATATTCTGGAAAATTAAATATTTTATTTACACCATCTGCAAAAACCTCTATTCCCTCTATATCATCTAAGGCATAGACTATAGTAGGTAGAATGTCTAATATGGAATTTTTATAATCATAAATTTCCTTAATTAGCTGGTCTAAAACCTCTGCCCCAATTTCTCCAATATTTAAGCCTTTTAATTTAATATTTAAGAAGTTATTAATAATATTCAAATGATCAGATGAAATACTATGCTCGGTTCTAAGTACAGTGTTTTTTACTATTCCAGAATCAGTTACAATTACTACTAATATCTTAGAATCGTCTATTGGTATTAATTGAATATGTTTAAGCTGACTCTTTTTTATTTGTGGTGCTATAGCTAGAGAAGTATAGTTTGTTACCTTTGATAATATCCTTGCAGCATTATATATGAGCTGATCAATCTCACCAATTTCATTTATTAATCTATTCTTTAGATCATGTCTCAATATGAAGCCCAAATCATTTGACTCTAGCAATCGATTTACATATAGTCTATATCCTTTGTCAGAAGGTATCCTGCCTGCTGAAGTATGCGGCTGAACTAAATATCCAAGCTCCTCTAAGTCGGACATTTCATTTCTAATAGTAGCAGAACTAACACCTAGGTCAAATTTTTTTGATATGGTTCTAGAGCCAATTGGCTCAGCATTAGTTATATAGCTTTGTATAATTGCCTGCAAAATTTTAATTTTTCTTTCATCAAGCATCATACACTAATCACATCCTAATTTATTTAATAGGTATAACAAATACCTGTCAAGTTATTAGCACTCTATGTCGTTGAGTGCTAATAACTATGTTTTTAAAATATCATTATTACATTAATTTGTCAATACCTTTTGCTAATTTTTTATGTCTCTATTCTATGGAAGTATTTCCATGAATACTAAGTTGCATAAATCTAGACCCTTTTTCGTCAATTTTATATTATTATCCTTTTTCTCTAGTAAGCCTTTCTTGATAAATTTATCAATAATTTCTCCATATTTATCTAAAATATCTATACAGAATCTTTTTCTAAAATCTTCAATATTGACTCCCTGCATTAATCTAAGTCCTAAAATAATGTATTCTGCCACTTCCATATTATCGTCAATAAATTCTTTTTCTTCTATGGGTAATTGACCATTAGATAATTGTTCAAAATAAATATTTAGGTCTTCTGTGTTTCCATATCTAAATTTTTCAAAATACGAATGTGCAGATAAGCCTAAGCCTATATATGGTTCAGCTCTCCAATAAATTAAATTATGTCTGCTTTCATATCCTTTTTTGGCAAAATTAGATATTTCATAATGGATGTAGTCCTTCTTTTCTAAAAGCTCTATTCCCTTATGGTACATTTCCCTCTCGGTATCTTCATCCGGCAATACAATTTGCTTATTCATATACATATGATAAAATGGAGTATCTTCTTCAATTTTTAGACTATAGTATGATATATGCTCTGGTTCTAACTCTGTAATTATACCTAAGGTTTTAATAGAATCATGTATTGTTTGTCCTGGCAAGTTGAACATAATATCAAAGTTTACATTGTCAAAGCCGTGTTTTCTAATAAGTCTATACGTATTAATAAAATCTTCTGCTGTGTGAATTCTGCCAATCTTATTTAACATAGTATCATTCATAGATTGAACACCAAGACTTATTCTATTTATACCTGCATTTTTATATATATTTAACTTTTCGTCATCTAAAGTCTTAGGATTTGACTCGATTGAAACCTCTTTTATTCTATTAGTGTTTAATTTTTTGTGAATATATCCCATTATTTCATAAATATACTCTCCATTTATTGCTGTAGGTGTACCTCCGCCAAGGAATATTGTGCTTATGCTATAATCCTTTAATCTTTCTTCATATATGTCTATCTCTCTTTTTAAGTAACTAATATATTTTTCAGAGTTATCCAGAATACTAGGATATGAACAAAAGTCGCAGTAATAACATTTGCTTTGACAAAATGGAATATGAACATAAATTCCAATATCACCCATAGAAAACACTCCTTATAAAATATTTAAAGCCAAGGAAAAACTTCCTTAGCTTAATCTAAGCACAAAAGTAAAACAATAGAATCCGCCCTGGCATTTGCCATGAGCAAGTATCCCTACTGTTTATATATTATTTTTCATCATATTTTAAAACTGCTAGAAACGCTTCTTGTGGTACCTCTACACTACCAATTTGCCTCATTCGTTTCTTTCCCTCTTTTTGTTTCTCTAAAAGCTTTTTCTTTCTAGATATATCGCCACCATAGCATTTTGCTAGTACATCTTTTCTCAGTGCTCTTACAGTTTCTCTGGCTATAATTTTAGAGCCTATAGCAGCCTGAATAGGCACTGCAAACTGGTGTCTAGGTATAACATCTTTAAGCTTTTCAGAAATCATTCTTCCTCTTTCATATGCTTTATCTTTATGAGCAATAATAGAAAAAGCATCTACTAGCTCTCCATTAATTAAGATATCCAGTTTTACTAATTCTGACTTTTTATAACCTTTAAGCTCATAATCAAGAGAAGCATATCCTCTTGTTTTTGATTTTAAAGCATCAAAAAAGTCATATATAACTTCATTAAGAGGTAATTCATAGTGCATTACTACCCTTGTTTGCTCTAAATATTCCATGTTTTTAAAGATTCCTCTTCTATTCTGACATAGTTCCATAATTGAGCCTACATAATCAGTTGGAGTCATAATTGTAACATCTACAATAGGTTCTTCCATATATTCTATCTCTGTTTCCTCTGGAAGATTTGTAGGATTTTGTAGCTCAAGCATTTCTCCGCTTTTTTTCTTAACCTTATATATAACACTAGGTGCTGTTGTTACTATATTTAAATCAAATTCTCTCTCTAGTCTTTCCTGCATTATTTCCATATGAAGCAGTCCCAAAAAGCCACATCTAAAGCCAAAGCCTAATGCAACAGATGTTTCAGGCTCAAATACTAATGCGGCGTCATTAACTTGAAGCTTTTCTAAGGCATCTCTAACGCTGTTATAGTCTTCACCCTCTGCTGGATACACACCACAATAAACCATAGAAGTAACTTTTTTATAACCAGGTAGAGGCTTATCTGTAGGCCTTGAAGCCTCTGTAATAGTATCTCCTACCCTTGCATCCTTAACATTTTTTATACTAGCTGCTACATAGCCAACATCGCCAGCCACTAGTTCTTTTACAACAGTTTGTTTTGGCGCAAATATTCCTACTTCAGTTACTTCAAATTTTTTATTTGTTGCCATCATTTTTATTTCCATGCCTGGCTTTATAACTCCGTCCTTTACCCTTGTCATAGCTATAACTCCCTTATAGCTATCATAATAGGAGTCAAAAATAAGAGCCTTTAATGGAGCATCTTTATCTCCTTCTGGTGCTGGAACTTTGTTCACTACACTTTCTAAAACATCTTCGATATTTATTCCTTCCTTTGCGGATATAAGTGGTGCATCTTCACAGTCAAGCCCTATTACATCCTCTATTTCCTTTTTAATTTCATCAGGTCTTGCACCAGGTAGGTCTATTTTATTTATGACTGGAACTATTTCTAGATTTTGATCTAAAGCTAAATACACATTAGCTAATGTCTGTGCTTCAATACCTTGCGCTGCATCTACTATAAGTATTGCACCTTCACATGCAGCTAAGCTCCTTGACACTTCGTAGTTAAAATCCACATGTCCAGGAGTATCTATTAGATTTAAAATATATTCCTCTCCATCTTTTGCCTTATATACAAGTCTTATTGTTTGTAGCTTAATTGTGATTCCTCTTTCCCTCTCCAGATCCATATTATCAAGAAGTTGATCCTGCATCTCTCTTAAAGTAAGTAAACCCGTTTTTTCTATTAGTCTATCTGCTAGTGTGGATTTGCCATGATCTATATGGGCAATTATTGAAAAATTTCTAATCCTCTTTTGCCTATCTTCCATTATATCTATCCTCCTCATTTACAGGAAAAATACCCTTTTCAATTATAGCATAAGTTGTAAAATGATAAAAGACCAGAAATATTACCTGGTCCTTATTATTTTTAATACCTTGTCCGAATAATCATTGACTAGCTTAGTAAAATCTTCTATGATACCTTTTGTTTTATATATTTTATCATTTATTTGTTTTTTTTCAACTAAATAATCTTGCCCAAACAAATGAAGTCTGTAAAAGTCATTATCATGATTAAAGAAATAAAGCTGTCTGTCATAGATACACATCATATCTCTAACAGCTCTGTCTACTATATTCATCCCATAAATAAGGATTATAATAGAAAGGATAATAATAACTTTCTTAATTCTTCTTTGCCTTTTTTCCAGCTTAATATTTTTATATTTCTCTAGTCTACTTTCCAAAACCATCACCAAAAATATTATTGGCAATTATCTGGTTTTTTATTCCTATTTATATAATGAGCCAAATCTACTATCAAATGGAAAATATCTATATGAGGCCTTTCCCTTTATTGAGCTAATTGGAATTGGTCCCAAGTATCTACTATCTTTACTAGCTCCTTTGTTCCTATTATCTCCTAGTACGAATACATATCCTTCTGGTACCTCCCATGAATTATTATCATAACAGTAAGTATATGCATCTTCAGAGATATAGTCTTCTACATAAAGCTTTCCATTTACATAAATTCTTCCATCTCTTATTTCAATTTTATCACCAGCAGCACCTATAACCCTTTTTATATAATCCTTGCTTGGATCATCAGGTGCTTTAAGCACTACAATATCTCCATGCTTAGGCTCACTAATTTTATATACTATTTTATTTGTAAATAGCCTGTCCCTTTCATGTAGTGTTGGGTACATTGAATATCCTAGAACATAAGTAGTATTAAATAAAAAAGTTTTGATTAAGATGGCTATTACTAATGCAAAAGCAATGCTCTTTGTCCATTCAAATATTTCTTTCCTAATATTATTCTTTTGTTTTTCCTCCACGTCCTTACCCCCTTAGACAAAATTGCTAAGAATAATTATAACATTTATTTATATAAAATAATAGTTTGGGTAATAAATTTATTCTCCCTCATCTATGCTTTCAATTACTTTGTGTAAAATTTCCCCTATATATTTCGCAGATTCTTTTGCTTCTTCTATTGTATTTAAATTGCTGCCTACTTCTATCAATGCATAATAGTCACTTACATATTGATTAAACTTACCACTTGGCTTCATTATTATACCCTTACATAGTCCAGGATACATGCCTTCAGAAATATGTCTAATATAATTTGCAAATTTAATAAGCTGCTCTTTGTTTGGGTTATCTGGTCCTATAACCAGAGAAAAAGTAGCCACACTTTTGTCATTAATCGAAATTCTAGCAGATTCCTGTGCTTTTGTTGTGCTGGCAGATTCGCCTTCTATGCCATCTCTATGGATATCAAATATTACTTTAATGCTCTCATTTTTATTTAGTTCTTCTTTTATTGTTGCTAGTGACCTAATGTATGATTGATTATAGGATGGTATATCATGATAAATATCGATATGCTTTAACTTATGTCCCTTTTCTTCAAGACTTCTCCCAATAATCTCTCCTATTGTTATTACATTATACTCTCTTTTTTCAGTATGAAATCTTCCTGTAGTAATAGGCAAATATGCTTCTGTTCCATGAGTATGATATAAAAGAATATAAGGATTTTCATGGTCTAAAGCTACAGTTTTTGGAGGCTCAACATAGACTTTTTCCTCATGTTTTTTACCTATAAGTTCAAGCTCCTGTTCAAAATCATTTTTTTCTTCAGGATCCTCAATAAATATTATGTCGCTAAGAATAATATATCCTTCTAATTCATCATGCTCTCCCTCTTCCTTTATTTCTTCCCAAGTATATGTATTATTAAAAGCACTTACCATAGCTGGAAGATGTGGCTTTATATAGAAATCTGGTTTAAACAATGCAGATAATCTTTCAAAAATATTCCCTTTAGTTAGTAAAATGCTATCCTCTCTGTTTTGCATGTCATATACTCTCTTCATGTAGACATTTGAATTTAGCAATAGTCTTAAGAAGAAATCATTATCTCCCTTATTAATAGCTCTATCTCCATTTTGCTTACTAATGCCATTATTTACATTGTCCTTCAGTTCAACATCAAGGCTCATAGCTTTATTATTAAATACCGAAATGACCTTGTCTTCTAGAATATCTTCTTCATGCATTGTTTTTAACTTTTTGATAGTAGAGAATTTGCCAATAACCTTTACCCCTAGAAATAAATTTGTCAAACATAATACAGCAATCAAAATATATGCTATTCCTTTATCTAAATTGGTGTTTTTTATCATAATACTCGCTCCTTAAAGTAAAAATATTATACCAAATTATATTCCATACAATAGGGTATTATGATTATAGTAATTTACAAGAAAACCCTATGACAATCATAGGGTTTCAGTTTATGTATTTATTTACATCCTTTAAATCAATTCCATGATGTAAGGATATGTTTATTCCATTGGCTATTATTAAAGATAAATTGCTTATTAGCTCATCTATCTCCTTAGGAGTGACTACAACATTAGGCATATATGGAGCTAATACTTCCTTGATAAATTCATATTTATCTCCAGATTCCATTTCTTCTAGCATAGAGTAAAAACTTGTTTCTTTATCTGCTTGTTTTTTTAGAGAGCTTACCATTAATTCCATAGTATCATTAACCATTGTAGCTGCATCTACGACTGTAGGTATTCCTATGGCTATTACAGGAACACCTAAGGTTTCTTCATTTAATGCTTTTCTTTCATTCCCAACTCCAGAGCCTGGACTTATGCCAGTATCAGTAATTTGAATTGTAGTACTAACCCTTTCCATTTTTCTAGAAGCTAGTGCATCAACTGCTACTATAATATCAGGCTTAGTCTTTTCTACAATTCCTTTTATTGTTTCACTTGTTTCTATTCCTGTTACTCCCATAACTCCTGGTGATATCGCAGAAACATCTGACATGGTCTCATCCTCTGTCTTGTTGTATGCTTTAAAAAGATGCCTGGTCACATAAACTTTGTCTATAACCTTTGGACCTAATGCATCTGGAGTTACATTCCAATTACCTAAGCCTACTACTAAGGATTTCATGCTTTTACTAGGTTTAATCAAAGCCTTGAGTTCCTTTGCCAAAACCTTACTTATTTCATCCTTTAACTCTTGGTCTGCCTTTTTTAGTGAAGGTACTTCAATGGTAATATATGTACCTCTAGGCTTTCCAAGTTTTTTTTCCCCGTATTCATTAAGTATTTTAACTCTAGTAATTTCATAGTTTTTATTTTTTTCTACTCCTACCTCTACTCCCCTTAGTTCTTCTCTATTTTTACTTTGAAATATCTCTCTTGCTTCAATAGCTAGGTCAGTTCTTAATTGAAACACTTTAACACCTCCATAATTTATTATCTCTGTGCATTTTAATGTATATATAATATAATTGCACTTGCTAGTTATATTTATACTTTTTGTATATATGAATAATTTAAATAAAACTTGGATATAAAAGAAATAGCATATTTTTCTTGCAATTTATATCTCTTCATGGTAAAATTACTTTTGTTAAAGTATTTGAAGGGGGTGAACCTGTTGGCAAATATTAAATCAGCTAAAAAGAGAATTGAAGTTATCAAGGTAAAGACTGCTTTAAATAAGGCTAGAAAGTCTGAAATTAAAACATATATTACTAAATTCAACAAGGCCCTAGAAAACGGAGACATCGATTCAGCTAAAGCTTTACTTAAAATAGTAGAAAAGAAGCTTTCAAGAGCTTCTGCAAAAAATACTATTCATAAAAATGCAGCTGCTAGAAAAGTAAGTCGTCTAGCAAAAAGATTAAATCAAGCTGTCTAATGACAAAAACAACTTCGGGCTAAGCCCGAAGTATTTTAGTTTTTGACCCTAAGAACTAAATTCTGTTATAAACATTTCTATTGCTAATTTTCCTTCCATCTTTCCTGTCTTTATAGATCTATCTACATCAAGAGCTACTTTAATCCCTTTATGGAGATTGTTTAAGGTGAAATTTCTAGTTTGAAGTATTAGCTTCTTAGTTACAAAAAGAGGTAAACCAACTTTTTTTGATATATCTCCCTGACCATAGCCCTTTTCTTCACAGAGTTTTGTAATAACAAGAAGTCTAAGCTGTCTGATTATCATAGGAAATATTCTTGGGATAGGCTCATTATCTAAAACCATGTCATTAAATATAGACAAAGCAATATCTGATTTTTTCTGACCCAGTGCGTCTACCAAAGCAAATATGTCGTTTTGGAGAGATTTAACTAAAACTTTTTCAATATCTTCTTTTTCTACTGTATTTTCGCTTCCTAAATAGCTACATATTTTATTTATCTCATTTTCTAAATCGTATAATGTCCTCTCACTATTATTATCGTAGTATCCCACCTGCTGTAAAAAATATTGTATATTCCCCATTGAAATATTTTTTTTGTTCTTAGAAAAAATGCTTTGAGTCCATTTAGTTAGGTCTAAATCTTTTAGTTTAGATAATTCAACTATATTCCCTTGTTTATTTATGATCTTAATTATTTTTTTTCTGTTATCTATTTTCAATTCACTTGATATAAAAATTAAGCACGTAGAAATATTTATGTTTTCTAAATATTTACACAGCTCATCCTCATCTAGTCGTGATTCTTCTTTTTTTGAGGTTAATAAAGTAAGCTCTTCTACAACAACTATTTTTTTATCTGCCATAAATGGTAAAGTTTCACAGGCATTAATTATTGAAGCTGCATTAGCTTCTTTTCCATCAATATGTATATAATTTAAGGATTCAAATGCTTCATCTATATATTTTTTTTTGATATTAGATAAAATATAATCTTTTAGATACATTTCACTACCAAATAGTAAGTATAAATTTTTCAAATTATCATCTTTGATATCCTTCAGTACATTTTTATAGCTCATCATATTCACTCCTTGTTATTACTCTTCCAATAGTGTATTTCTGGAATCATTGCTATTTTTATATATAATACATGAAATTATTAACCCAAATATATATAAGCATAGATATAATATTCTGTCTCTATAATTTACAATTATATCATTTAATGTGGATTTGTCCTTAATAAATGTTTTTATTTCTATATTGTTTTTACTTAATATAAAAGTTATTAAACCATTTTTGTCATTTCTTAAAATACTCGTTCCAAAGCTTTCATATCTTTCGATTATTTCATCAGCCGGATGTCCAAAATTATTTTTGCCTACTTGTATTACTGCATATGATGGTCTTGCTAAGCTTATCAGCTCTAAAGTAGAAGATGTTTTGCTGCCATGATGAGGTACCTTAATAATATCTACATTATCAATATAATGATTGTTAACCATTTTATATTCTATATCCTTTTCAATATCACCTGTAAATAGTATCTTTTTTTTATGTGATTCCAGAAGTAAGACCAAGGATAAATCATTTTCATTTTGTATATTATTTATTGTCATATCATAAGAAGGATTTAAAACCTTAATAATATTGTTTTCATCGAAATGAATCATATCATTTTCTAATATTTTATATACACTTATATTATATATTCCAGCTAAATAACTGATTTCATTAAATATGTCACTTCCCAGATTTTCATATCCAATAAATATATTATCTATTTTTATATTTTTCATCAATGGTATCATACCTTTAGAATGATCCTCATGAAAATGTGTTATGAATACTGCATCAATTTTGTTAATACCTTTCTTAATTAGATAGGGTACTAATATCATTTCTCCTACATCAAAATCTCCAAAGACTGAACCTCCTGTATCAATTAAAAACACCTCATTTTTAGTCCTAACTAGACAACTGTCACCTTGTCCTACATCTATAAACTCTAATACTGTTTCATTTGAAACTATGATAAATGCCATACTTATTAGCAGGACGAAAATTAAATAATTGAAAACTATCTTATTTATTTTAGATGGAAATAATCTTATATTTATAATTCTCAAGGAAACAAGAAACAATAAATAATAGGATAAAATAGATATGACTCCTGATGATGGCAAGAGCAAATTCATAAATGGAACCTTGTCCAATATATTAATTATGAAATCCTGTAGGTTTAAGGTTAGATTCAATAAACTCCCCAGAGCCACAGTTATTTCTATGGATATAAGATGTATAGGGATTAGTATGAAGCATAATATAAGTGATATTGAAAATATGGGTATCAATATAAGATTTGAAAAAATGGACAATAATGCATATGTATTGAAATGATGTGCTAATATAGGAAATATTCCTATTTGTACTGCTATTAACGGAGATAATAGCTTAGCTATCCTCTTATTGTATATGGATAATAAGTCTTTAATTCTTGGAGTAAATATTAGAATAGAAGCAGTAGAGATAAAAGATAACTGAAAACCTATGTCAAATATCCATAAGGGTCTAAAAAATAATAAAACTATAGCCGCAAATGAAAGTGTGTTGATAGAGTCACTTCTCCTATAGATTAAGGTGGATAAGGATAAAAGACTAAACATTATTAATGTCCTTAAAACCGATGTGGGAAAATAGATTAAGAATCCATATGTCCATACTAATATCAAAGCAAAGCAAACAGAAATTTTTTTATGAAGGCCTAAAAGCCTAAGTATACCAGATACAAACAAATATATAATTCCTATATGAAGTCCAGAAACAGCTAAAATATGTGAAATTCCTAAATCTCTAAGTCTACTTTGGGTATCGTCATCTAAAAAGCTTTTATCACCTAATAATACCGACTTCATCAAGCTACTATTTTTTTCACTAAGAACATTATCTAAAATATCTATGATTCTAGTATGAAAATTTCGTCTTAATATATCCCCTCTATTTAATTCACCTTTTGATATAGTAATTAACGAGTTGCTATCAGTATTAAGAATGGCATGAATGTCTTTTGTTTGCAAATATAACCTATAGTTAAACAGCCTAGGATTTGTATTCTCTCTAGGTAGTAAAAGTACGCCCTTAGCTCTTATTTTATCTCCAATAGCTAATGTTCCTTTATTGTAATAATTAATCAATACTTTTTCATCTTTTATTTCATATACGCTCTTATCACTATATAGATTGATTACTTTAACAATGTATATGCTTTTTTCTTCGTTAATTATGCTCCTATTTTCTATAGTTCCCTCCAATGTGATGCTTTTATCAGTAAAGCCTATTAGATTCTTATCTAAGCTTTTCTCAGTCATTAGCATTCCAATGAAGAAAAATAAGAATAATAAGACTAAAGAATATGCTCTATTTGTAATAATAGACATGGTTAAGCCAGCAACAAGTAAAACAACAATAATTGATATTGATGTAATATCCACTTCTACACAATATGAAATATATATACCTATAATAAAAGGAATAAGTAGTACAAGAAATAATCTCTTCATAAATACTCCTATTTACAATGTTATAGTATATTGCTTATTTATCTGTATTATAGCATAACATTTATCCCCTAGATACAAAAATTAAAGCCTATATCTAGTAAATTAAGACATAGGCTTTAACAAATAAGGGAGTTTACAGATCATTGCATTGAATTTTAATAGTCTTCTCTTTAAATGTAATTATTTTCCTAAGGTAGCTACCATTACAGCTTTTATAGTATGTACTCTGTTTTCCGCCTCATCAAACACTACAGAGTGCTTACTTTCAAATACTTCATTTGTAACTTCCATTTCAGTAAGTCCGTATTTTTCATAAACTTCTTGCCCAACAGAGGTTTTCAAGTCATGGAATGCTGGCAAGCAATGTAAAAACAATACATCTTCATCAGCTTTCTTTAGCATGTCCATATTAACTTGATATGACTTTAGAAGTTTTATTCTCTCTTCAAAGTACTCTTCTTCTCCCATTGATACCCACACATCTGTATATATTACATCTACAGCTTTTACCCCTTCATCAATAGAATCTGTAATAGTTATAGATCCTCCTGTTTCTTTAGCAATTTCCCTAGCAGCATTTACGATTTCATCTTCTGGGAATAGTTCCTTTGGAGATACTATTCTTAGATCCATTCCCATTTTAGCCCCGCCAATCATAAGAGAATTAGCCATATTGTTTCTTCCATCACCCACATATGCAAACTTAATGCCTTTTAGGTATCCCTTATGCTCTTTTATAGTTAAAAAATCTGCTAATATCTGAGTTGGATGATATTTATCTGTCAAGCCATTCCACACGGGTACTCCTGCATACTCTGCTAATTCTTCTACTGTTTCATGTTTAAAGCCTCTAAACTCTATTCCATCAAACATTCTCCCTAAAACCCTTGCAGTGTCTGCTACCGATTCTTTTTTTCCTAGTTGAATATCTCCTTTTCCTAGATATTCAGCATGTGCCCCTTCATCTACTGCAGCTACAGTAAAAGCACATCTAGTTCTTGTAGAAGGTTTTTCAAATATTAGAGCGATATTTTTTCCCTCCAAATTTTTTGGTCTTATCCCCGCGTACTTTAATCTTTTCAATTCAGAAGATAAATCAATTAAATATTCTATTTCTTTAGGTGTAAAATCTCTAAGGGTTAAAAAATGTCGTCCCTTTAAATTAAATGGCATTAAAACTCCTCCTTAAATTTTTTATTATAAATCTTCCCTAATTAAAGGCATACTCATACATCTTGGACCACCACGTCCTCTAGATAGCTCTGAACAAGATATTACATGAGTTGTTATCCCATGTTCTTCCAATAGTTTATTTGTAACATAATTTCTAGCATATACAATAACTTCCCCAGGGGCTATAGCTAATGTATTAGAGCCATCACTCCACTGCTCCCTAGCTGCATCTATGGCATTTCCTCCAGCACATCGAATTAAAGTAATCTTATCAACCTCAAGATATTTTTGTAATATATTTTGTAGAGTTGATTCTTCCTTTTCAATAAATAGTTCACCGTAGAATCTATCACTTCTAGTTATTGCATAAACCGTAAGACTACCTTCAACCTCAGGGTGTATAGTAAATTTACCAAAATCTACCATTGTAAATACTGTATCAAGATGCATAAAAGCTCTTTTCTTTGGAATATCAAAGGCAAGAACAGTTTCAAAGGGCTGATCTGAATATAGAATTTTTTCTGCAAATTTCTCTATAGCAGCGGCATCTGTTCTAGCAGAAATACCTACTGCTATAACCTTGGAATTTAATACTAGTATATCTCCTCCTTCAAGAGGTGAATTTTCTTTTCTATCAAACCAGGTAGGGACATTAGCATTTTTAAATCTAGGATGATTTTGGAAAATATAATTAGCAAATATAGTTTCTCTATTTCTAACATGAGTTTTCATACGATTTAGTGCTATTCCATTACCTATTGTAGCAAAAGGATCTCTAGTAAAATATAGATTTGGCATAGGATCCAATACGAAAGGGTAATTTGTGTCTACTAAATCCACTAAGGACCTATTGATTAGCTTGGAGATTTCACTTTTTCTAACTCCAGCCATTAGCTTATCAATTAATTCCTTATTATTGAATTTTTCAAAGTACTCTTTCAATACTTCTCTTGTACCTATTCCAACTACATTACCTTCGTCTAAAAAATCCTCAATAAAACATTCTCTCGTATTAGAATCCATAATAGATTCCGTAGCTAAGTCTTCTAAATACAAGACCTCAACACCGTTGCCTCTAAGCAATTCAGCAAAATTATCATGCTCTCTCCTAGCTAGGTCTAGATAAGGAATATCGTCAAATAATAATCTTTCTAAATAGTCTGGAACAAGATTTTCTAGCTCCTTACCTGGGCGATGCAGTAGCACTGTTTTTAATCTCCCTATTTCTGAATACACATTTAGAAGTTTTCTACTTTCCGACACCAAATCAGCTCCTTTTTTATACAGGGTTTATGCATAATTTTCATTAATTTGTAAAAAATTTCTTTGCTTAAATTGATTATATTAATATATTTCACTTCTTGTCAAGCTCTCGCAAAAATATATTTATACAACAGCTGAATATTTATGCAATACTTTGATAGCTTTCTTTACCTGGTTAAGTTCCAAATATTAGAATTAAGGGTTTGAGGAAAAGGTTTTCCTTTACTATGGTTAAAATCATAAATAAATATACAATAAAAAAAATATATTTTCTGTATTATTGAAATTTTCAGATTTGTTAATAAATCGTAAGAAAGCTCTTTTATATAAATAATTCAAAGTAGAACCTTCCTATTCATCATAAAAATGCTTTTTCGCACAAAAAAAGCCTTAATACAACTAAGGCCACATCTATAGAGTTCAAAACATCTATTTGCTTTTTTAGATTTGATTATAAATTAATCTCCTTTTTAGTCTTTTTCATTTTGTTTCTCTTTGCTTAATTCATATATAGCCCGTTTTATATCTATAAGTTCTTTGACTTTTTCGTCTGTAGGTTCCTTGCCTCCATACCTAAAATCATTGTATGCTTGGGTTAAATCCTTCATTCCTGCATTTATATACTTAGTATTTTCAAGGGTAGATAAATATTCCTTAGGAGTAAGGTAGCTTAGTAATTTATAGCCTTTTTCTTCAAGAATCAATACTATGTCTAGATAAATGCTCCTAATTACCGGTATTCCTCTGTTATTTTCTTTATTCTTTGAAAATAGACCTGATATATTTGTAGCTAATTTGTTTAACGTATCTTTTACTTTTTTTCTAACCTCATCAGGTGTAAGGATAAATTCTCTTTCCTCATCTTCCTCTTCATCTTCAAGGAAATCTTTTCTGTTTATAGCCTTTATCATTTTTCTAATGATTAGATACATAATTATTATTAAAACTGCCCATTTAGCTATATTGAATAAGGTATTAATAAAAGCTTGAGTCCCTGGAGACAATATTTCCGCTGCAGTATCTTCTGCTTTTTCTGCTCCTTCGGGTGCATTTAATATAGGGAATCCAGCAAAATCACCTCTTTTGAATACACTTTCAGCTAATTTCATAATAAGCCATACTATAGGATATAGTATTACTTCTATGGCTTTTAATATTATATTGCCCATGCTTATTACAATATTACTGCCTAGTATCTTATTCCAAATACCAAAGAATCCAGTTAAAGTAAATAATAAGATTATTAAAATAATCGATGTTGAGATTATTTTAATAATTTTTATATTTTTCATTTTATTTAAGGAATTAATATTTCTCTTATTATATGCATTTTCAAGATTAACTCTAGCAAAATAAGATAAAGCTGCCCCTATATAAAGTATGAAATACATTTTTATTCTTTGTGTAGTAATGCTATCCCCAGCAAATATATTTAAAAATATAATCATACTTACAAATATTACTGTGTTTAATATAAAGCTACTTTTTGCAGAAGTTAAATCTGTTTTTTCTGTAATACTGATTAAGCCTCTATACCAAACGAACAAATAGATTGTAAAATATATAATTATATGAATAACTACTATTTCATCAGCTGTAATAATAGAGCTTATTAAGGATAATCCTATTGCAGCTACTGATATAGATAGTTTATTTCTGTTTGAAATCCCCATTTCCTTGAACACATAAATATTTAATCCATATACACATAAATAATTAACTAAAGAAAAAATAATAATTTTGCTGATTGCTAAATGGCTATCTACATTTAAAAAAAAGTAAGAGAATAAAACTCCTGTATTTAATATTACAGCAGTCTCAAACAAGCCTTTAACTATTAAATTGAATAAATTGCTGAGCTTAGTGTACATATGCCACCTTCTTATTTAATATTTCTTTCATAATTATAGCTGAAAGCAATATCTACTTCTTTAGATAACCCTTCTGTATTTAAAGAATCCTTTAATAATATTAGCTTTATGCAATACCCACATTTTATCATGTGATTTGTTTTCTTTATTAAGTCTTTAGATATATGAGATGTTATAATTATAATTACACTATTTTTATCTATGAGTCTTATGTTTTTTTCTAAATAATTCGTAAAATTATCAATAGGTAAATATGAGGTCTTAGCTAATGCATCAAATATAATCATCTTTTGATTTCTACTGTTTTTCGGTTTAATAAAAATCTCTCTCTTATCTCCATAAAAGAATGCGTTTGAAGAAAAACCTACATCAACCTTTTCATCAATTGCTTTTTGAGTAATTGAAGCAGCAATATCTACTCCTTTTTCAATAATATCACCATCCACATCTTGCCAATATATATCGTTTGTTTGTACATTCAATAAAAGGAGCATAGATGGGTCAGCTGTATAGTCAAGTTTTTTTACATGTAATGTATTCGTCCTAGCAGTGGCCTTCCAATCTATAGTATTGAAGCTATCATCTGATGTATATTCTCTTGCCCCAATTACAGCTATATTGTCAGGGCTTATCCAGCGTCTAACTGATACCTCTCCTTGTATGCTTTTAAACGGAACTAGTAACTGTCTAAGCGGCTTGACTTCAGGATAAACAATTAAGCTCATAGGATAATGAATATCCTTATTGGCAACTGCAAATCCAAATAAATCTCCAATGGATAATCTTACGTTACTAAAAGAGTAATATCCACGTTTTGAACAATAGATAGTATAATGTCTCTTTATTCTTTGATAGCTTAATAATGATGTTACTACACTATAAATATTTTCGTTTTTATTTGCATGAGAAACTACTCTTTGGTTTTTAAATATAATTTCCTTAGGGATATTAGCATTTACTTCTATCCAAGGAAGAAAAAGAAGCTTATGATTTGTCATCTCAGTAGTAAGTCTAACTGGTTCTTTAATTAGAACCCTTTCTTTATCAAGATATCTTTTATATTCAAAATTTTTTAATGATATTCTTTCCCATCTATTTAAAATTGCCGACGAAACTATAAGAAGAATAAGTATGGTTATTGTTATACCCATAAACATTCAGCTCCTATATATTACTATTTTTTTCTACAGGAACATTAATTTTCAAAATAATATGATCTAATACATCATCTATGGTTCTACCTTTTATTTCTGCGTGGGAGTTTAAAATTATTCTATGAGTAAACACTGGCTTCGTAAGCAACTTTACATCGTCTGGCAATACATAGTCCCTGCCATTGATAGCAGCATAGGCCTGTGAGGCCTTAAATAGTGCTAAGCTTCCCCTTGGACTTATTCCTAATTCTATTTCATCATTATCTCTTGTTGCTCTAACTATTTTTAAAATATACTCAGCTATCTCTTTATCTACGTAAACCCTTGAGTAGGATTGTCTTGCTTCTATTATTTCTTCTGGAGTAATTACAGCACCTATTTGCTTCATTGGATCCTTGTCTTTGAATCTCATAAGTATTTCAAACTCATCATCAAACTTAGGATATCCCATTGAAAGCTTCATAAAAAATCTATCGAGTTGTGCTTCTGGTAAAGGAAAGGTGCCTGATGTTTCAATAGGATTTTGTGTAGCTATCACAAAAAAAGGCTCCTTGAGCCTGTAGGTTGTTCCATCAATACTAACTTGATGCTCCTCCATGGCTTCTAACAAGCTTGATTGTGTCCTTGGAGTAGCTCTGTTAATTTCATCTGCCAATACAATCTGACTCATAATAGGACCTTCTTTAAGTTGAAATTCACCTGTTTTTTGGTTAAAATAATTTAATCCTAAAATATCTGAAGGCAGCAAATCAGGAGTAAACTGTATTCTTTTATAATCACAATCAACAGACCTCGCTAAAGATCTTGCTAACATTGTTTTCCCTAGTCCAGGCACATCCTCTAGTAATACATGCCCTGAACTTATTATTGATGTCAATATTAAATCAATAACAGTATCTTTACCTACTATTACCTTTTGAATATTGCTTCTAACCTTTGAAGCTATCTCACTAATTTTCTTAATCTCCATACAATTTCCCCCATTTTTTAAATCTTTAGAATATTTATTATATTATATCAGTCAACTAGTTTATAATCCTTTAAATTTTTGTTACATTTTATTTCGTTTTCTATTCATTCTATTAAAAGAGTAAATGAAAAGTAAAATACCTATAAAAATATAAAGATTCCCCGTTGCTTTTGAATCATATGAAAAATTAATAAAAAAAATAAGATCTCCCATTTATTTTCCCCCACTTATTTCTCTTTTAAAGACTGCTATTAAGTTTCTAGGATTGTTAAGTGAATTCAATGTTACTAGTTCCCAGCCTTCCTCGCCTAAAGAATTGAATTTGTTTTCATGTTCTTTAGTCAATACTAGTGAAGTTACACCAAATGCTTTTATGTTTTCAACTTTATATTCAAATTTTTTCAAATTAATCTACCTCCATTTGTATTATAACATAAAAATAATGTTTATAATTGTACCATCTAATGAGATTATTTTTGATTTTAATACATAATAATTATTGAAATTATAGCATCTTTGAAGTAAAATTTATTATGTTTGAAAAAACAAAAGCAAACTATTGTTGTCATTTATTTAACGTATCCTACATATTTATTTTAAAAGACCTCTTTGTCTCATTATTTTCACACAGCTTTGTGTAAATAAAATATTTTTATATTTACATGTATTATTTTTAAAATACTTAAAACAATATTTTATAATATCATTATTAATTATTTTAGGAGGTTATTATGAGCAAGGTAAAAATTGAACTAAATGAACTAAGTAAGCTATATGATGAAATCTACTATGCCAATCTTGAAGGTGTTGATGTAGCACTGGATATTATCTCCAATATTACTTCTGAAAAAGAATTTGAAGATTCAGAGGAGCCTGTTTTGGGTTTATCTAATATTGTAGACCTTATTGTTGAAATTTTAGATGAAGTTTCAGAGGCCTTTGAGAGTGAAGGATTATATGATATTTTAGATTATGTTAAGGACAAAATAGACAAAATACAAAGTGGAGAATTAGATGAATATATTGAGGATACTTACATAAATTTCTTAGATGAAGACCTTGATAACGATTTTGATGACGATGATGATTTATATAATGATGAAGAGTATGATGAAGATGATTTATATGATGACGAGTATTAAAAAAGAAAACCTGTTTGGTTTTCTTTTTTAATATCACCCATTATACCAAGAGATTAGTTTGTTTTTGTCTAAAATTAAGATTTGTCGGCCAGATATTTTTATAGCTTTTTCCTTCCTAAATTGACTTAGTGCTCTGCTTACAGTTTCTCTAGATGTACCAGCTAGACTAGCCAATTCTTCTCTAGTAATATTTAATTTTAACTCAATAGTTCCATTATCTAGTTCAACACCATATTTCTCTGTTAATTTTATTAGTACTTGTGCAGTTCTAATATATGTATCATTTGAAGCCATGTTTTTAATTCTTGATTGTGATTCTTTCAATCTTTTACTTAAAACTCTAATAATATTCAATGCCATATCTGGATTTTGCTTTATTATTTCTTCTAGCTCATTATTATTTATACTTAGAATTACACTATCTTCAATGGCTACTACTGTAGCTGGATTTTTACCCTCACTAAATAATGTTACTTCTGCAAACATTTTAGATTTCCCTTTAATGTCTAGTATTATTTCTCTCCCTTCATTAGTAGTTTTAAATATTTTAACTTTACCAGTTCTTATAATAAATACATCTTCCCCTTTTTCACCTTCTACAATAATTACACTACCCTTTTTATATGCTCTTTCTTTTGTTATTCTTTCAAGCTTTTCTAGTTCTTCATATCTCATCCCCTCAAATATGGGAACTTTTTTCAAATATTCAATCACAGTCATAATATCACCTATTGTTTTTTCTTATTTTATATAGTTTAACTTAATTTTATTATACTAAATAGACTAATAAAACAAAAGCTTCTATAATCACATTTAAAGATAGGTTTTGTTGAAATTTACTTTAGGAAAATTCTTTTTAAAAAATGCTAAGCAAAACCCTCTAATTCCCTATATTTATCGAATAAATATAAGCTGGTGAAAATAGTAATTATATAAAGCCATAAGTATAATTTTAGAATTTCAATTACCTTTAATTTATTGAGCTGAGGTGATTAATTGTGAAGATAAAAAGCCATATATTTATAGTTTTGTTAATTTTATTTATCTTGTCATTAATTATATTTAAGCTACATGAAGAATCTAAATCTCATGTTTTTGTTTTTAATCGAATGACTTCAATAAATAATATATTAAGCAAAAAACTAATAGATAATTTCTTTTCAGACGATATACATTTAAAAGCTACTTCTACTGAAGCAATTAAAAAAATTGTTCTACAAGATATAGGATATGACAACTGGTTAGATTATATTGAGTTTATTGAACTATATCTATATCCAGTAGATATAGTTTATGATGATTCTGAGGACCTAATAATATGGATAAACTTATCTAAGGACCAGGGAGCTGTGGGTGTATATAGATTACATGAAGATAAATATATCCTCCATAATAAGATTGAAAATCTTGCCTATATAAAAAATGTATCCTCAATTAGAATAAATACTCTCGATAAATCTTTTATTATTATTGAAGAAGTACTAGATGAAATAATAGGTGCATTTTTTATTGATAATTATATTAGAATTTTTTCCCAAAGCAATAACAAGTTTATTGAAGTGTTTCGACAATCAACAGATTATACTGCTTATTTTTTTGAAAGATGGAATGCTCCTGAAACTGCTGAGCCTAAGTGGTATAAAATAGCAGAAAATGCAGTTGTTGATAATATAATTGCAGAAAAAAATTATATAGGAATTAGTATTTCAAAATCAATATTTAAATATGAAGCTCTTAATTCATCTACTCCCGACTTCCCTCAAGATTTTAAGCTTATAACTCAAGCACACTTTGATACAAAACTGATTTGGAATGAACAATATGAATCCTTTATTATGGCAGAAGGTAAGATTTTATCTGAAAACATAGACGTAGGCATTTTAGAGGATACAACCCAAACTGTAGATTACCTATTGAATTTAACGGGTAAATACTATAAAGTGATAGATAAGAATAAAAAAATAATGTATTTTGATAAAGAAAATATTCTATTAATTAAAAACTTTTCTACCTTGTAAAGGAGACCAACTATGAAATGTCAAGTAAAAATGTTTGAAAATATGTAAATAAATAATTATCCAAAAAAGGGCACGCTTAAATAAACCTATTAGATATAGGCTTTAAAATAAATTTGATTTAGTCTAAATTAAAAGCGACATTATCTTTAAGAATTTTGAAGATAACACGTACCAACTTATGAGCAACATGACCAAGAGCTGCATAATGGTTGTTACCTTGAGACTTTTTAAGCATAAAGTAATCATTGAATGTTTTGTTGTTAAGTGAAACATTCCAAGCAGCGTTAATTAAGGCATAACGAAGTAATTTTGAACCTCTCTTTGACATTCTAGTGGTCTTG